>JALWJU010000048.1 GCA_026997055.1 Paracoccaceae bacterium
CGGGCAGAGGCGCGAGATCGCCTGCGACGGCGTGGTGCTGAGCGGGCAGTTCACCCCCGAGGCAAGCCTTGCGCGCCTTGGCCATCTGGCGCTCGATCCGGGCACGGGGGGGCCGGTTGTCGATCAATGGGGGCGCTGCTCGGATCCGAGCTATTTCGCCACCGGCAATCTGCTGCGCCCGGTCGAGACCGCCGGCTGGAGCTGGGCCGAGGGGCGGCGATGCGGGCAATGGGTGGCCGAGGATCTGGCCGGCAGGCTGCCGGCGCCAACCGAGGCCCTGAGGCTCGAAATCCGCGACCCCCGCCTGAAATACGTGATGCCCCAGCGCATCGCCCTGCCGCAAGGGGCCGGGGGCATGGGCGCGCTGCAACTGCGGGTGACAGAACCCGTGAATGCGACCCTGACCGTCACCGCAAGCAGCGGCACGATATGGAAAAGGCACATCCGCACCCGCCCCGAACGCCGCCTGCTGCTCCCCCTCCCGGCTCTCGACCTCGCGGCGGAGAAAGGCCCTCTCGGACTGACCCTCACCAGCCCGCCGCGCTGATCCGCCGTCGCCCCCTGCGCCCCGTGACCGCCTTCACACCATCTTTCGCCGGGGCCGGAAGGGCAGTGGCAGCACCGGCACGCCGTCTTCGAGCAATGCCCGCGCCTCCTCCGGGCGCGCCTCGCCGTGAATCGGGCGCTCAGGCGCATCTCCCAGATAAATGGCCCGGGCCTCGGCGGCGAAATTCTCGCCCACATAATCGCTGTTTTCCTCGATTTTGGCGCGCAGTTCCGCCAGCGCCCTTTCCGCCGCCCTTTCGGGAGCGGCAAGCGCATGCGAAGAGCCGACCCGGGGGGCCATCATCGCCTTTTCCACCGCCGCAGTCCCGCATTCGGGGCATTCCACCAGCCCCCTTTCCAGCAGGGCTTCAAAGGCATCGGCGCTCTGAAACCAGCTTTCGAAGCGGTGCCCGGTGTCACATTTCAGCGCATAACGGATCATTCCGGCTCTCCGATATCAGTGCGCATCGGCCCCTCCCCCGGCGCAAGCGGCAATGGCCCCGGCGCTCCCGGCGGATGCTCCGCCCGCCTCACCCGCCGGCCGCCGCAGGGCGGAAATCCTTGAGAATGCGGCGCAGCTCCGGCTCGGCCACGGCCGCCGCCGCCTCCTTGCGGCCAAACCACCTGCGTTTGCGCTGGCGCTTCTCCGGGTAGTCCTTCAGCAGCTTCTTCACCCGCAGCGGAAATACCGCCACCACGCAGGGCAGATCATCGCCCTTGTGATTCTTTGAATAACCGTAGAATCCCACCACCTGCTCCGACAGCTTGCCCACCGCGCCGGCCTCCTCGCGCGCCTCGGTCGCCGCCGCCCCCGCGGGCGTCTCGCCATCCATGGGCCAGCCCTTGGGGATGATCCAGCGCCCGGTACCGCGGCTGGTGATCAGCAGGAACTCCACCTTGCCGTCGCGCAGCCGGTAGGGCAGCGCCCCGAACTGGGTGCGCAGCTCACGCTTGGCCTCGTCGGCGACCCGGATGGGCCGTTGCTTGATCCTGGCAATCGTCACCTTGCTGCCGCCTCTCGATCCGGTCTTCGGCTTTCCTCGATCTTCTGCTTCGTCCCGCATTTGATAGCGGCTTATGGTTATCGCGGGGTTAAGATAAAGGTTGGCGGGGGGAAATCCAAGCATTTTGCCGGATTCGGCACCGGAGCGGATCGGTCGGCCGGGTTATGGGGGCAAAGCGACGGACGGGGCGGCGCGGCGGG
>JALWJU010000049.1 GCA_026997055.1 Paracoccaceae bacterium
CCGGGGGCATCGGCGCGCGGGTGGTCAGGAGCGCGGGGCCGCCGCCTGCCGGAGAGGGTGGGGGCGGCGCGATCGGCATCGCCGCGGGGGGCATGGGTGCGGCCTCTTCGGCCATCGTCACGGCCTCATCGGTGCGATTGCGTACGGCGGGCGCGGCAGCGGGGGCGGCGGTCTTGGGCGCGGCGGTGACAGGGGTTTCGGTGACGGGGGCTTCGGGGCCGCTGGCGACCTCGCCTGCCGGGCTGCCGGTTTCGGCCCCGCCGGTGCTCTGCAGGCCGGGCAGGGGCAGGTCGGGCCGGGCGACGAAGATCACCACCCCCACGGCGACGATCGCGGTGGTGGTGGCCATGGCGGCGCGGGAAGTCAGGGCTTGAAACATCTTTGCTACTCCTTTGCTGAACGCCCCCATCGGGGAGGCTTCAGGAGTAGGACGCGCGGCGGCGAGGCTTTCTTGGGCGCGGTCGAAGATTTTTTCCGCGAGCGCGATATCTGCGGCCTTGCGGGCCGGGTCGGGGGGCGGCGGGGCGGCGCGCAGGGCGTCGGCCAGCCGGTCGAGCTCGTCGCGGTGGTCGCGGTCGGGGCGGTCGAATTGGTCGCTCATGCCTCGGCCTCCTTTTCTCTGAGCGCGCGCAGGCGCTTTTTCACTTCCGACATGCGCCAGGCGACGGTGCCTTCGGAGATGCCAAGCACCTCGGCCGCCTCGGCCTGCCTGAGCCCCTCGCCCAGCACCAGCGCCACGGTGTCGCTGAGCTCCGGCGGCAGCGTGGCCATGGCGGCCTCAAGCCAGCTGCGCCCCTCGCGCGCCTCTTCGAGGGCGGCGCGGCGGTCGATCTCCCATTCGCCCCAGCCCTCGGCGGCGCGCGCGCGCGTGGCGGCGCGCCGGCGCGCGTCATGGGCCGCGTTCACCGCCACCCGGTAGAGCCAGGTGGTAAAGCGCGCCTCGCCCCGAAAGCCCGCGAGCTTGGCGGGCAGCGCGGCGCAGATATCCTGGGTCAGGTCCTCGGCCCGGTCACGCGCGCCGGTGAGGCGGAAGCAGAAGGCAAACAGCCGGTCGTAATGGCGCGCAAGCAGCGCCGCAAAGGCCGCCCGCTCGCCCGCCGCCGCCGCGCGCGCCAGGGCTTCGTCGCTGCGTTCGTCGCTGGTGTCCATGTCGTTCACACTGGTGAGACGCGCCTGTGGCGTCAATCCTTGGAATTTTCTCGCGAATGGGCGGGGAAGTGCATCGATTCGCGGTAGATTCGCCGCTCCGTACAAGGATCCGTTCTCACCGCCTCTCTGGTGCGGTATCCTGCCCGCGACCTTCCGCTCTGCCCGGGCGGGCCGAGGCTCGGGCGGGGCTGGCGCAGGACTTCGCAAGTGCAGCCTGCCGCCGTGCGCAAGCCCGGGGGAATCCCTGCCTGCCGTCCGGCTCAGACCGACATGCAGATATATTTCATCTCCAGATATTCCTCGATCCCGTGGCGCGAGCCTTCGCGGCCGATCCCCGATTGCTTGACCCCGCCAAAGGGGGCGACTTCGGTCGAGATGATCCCGGTATTGACCCCGACGATGCCGTATTCCAGCGCCTCGGCCACCTTGTAGACGCGGCTGAGATTGCTGGCGTAGAAGTAGCTCGCGAGCCCGAAGATGGTGTCATTGGCCTGGGCGATCACGTCTTCCTCATCCTTGAAGGAAAACAGCGGCGCCAGCGGCCCGAAGGTCTCGTCGCGCGCGAAATCCATCTCGCAGGTGGCGCCGGTGACGATGGTAGGCTCGTAATAGAGCCCGCCCAGATCGTGCGGCCGCCCGCCCAGGATCACCTCGGCACCCTTGGCGCGGGCATCGGCCAGATGCGCCTCGACCTTCTCCAGCGCGTCGCGGCTGATCAGCGGCCCCAGCGCCGTGCCTTCCTCCAGCCCGTCGCCGACCTTGAGCTTCGCCACCGCCGCGGCGAGCTTTTCGGCGAAAGCGTCATAGACCCCCTCCTGCACATAGATGCGGTTGGCGCAGACGCAGGTCTGGCCGTTGTTGCGGAACTTGCAGGCGATGGCGCCTTCCACGGCGGCGTCCAGATCGGCGTCGTCAAAGACGATGAAAGGCGCGTTGCCGCCAAGCTCCATCGAGCATTTCTTGACCTGATCGGCAGCCTGCCTGAGCAGGATGCGCCCGACCTCGGTGGAGCCGGTGAAGGTGATCTTGCGCACGAGCGGGTTTTCGCAGAATTCCTTGCCGATCTCGGACGAGCGGGTGGAAGGCACCACGTTGAACACGCCCGCAGGGATGCCGGCGCGCTCGGCCAGCACGGCGAGGGCGAGCGCGGAAAGCGGCGTCTCGGATGCCGGCCGGGCGACGAAGCCGCAGCCCGCGGCCAGCGCCGGGCCTGCCTTGCGGGTGATCATGGCATTGGGGAAGTTCCACGGCGTGATCGAGGCGGCGACCCCGATCGGCTGGCGGATCACCATCAGCCGCTTGTCGGCCTGGTGGCCGGGGATGGTCTCGCCATAGATGCGCTTGGCCTCTTCGGCGAACCACTCGATGAAGCTCGCCCCATAGGCCACTTCGCCGGTGGATTCGGCGAGCGGCTTGCCCATCTCGGCGGTGAGGATGGCGGCGAGGTCGGCCTGGTGCTCCATCATCAGCTCGAACCAGCGGCGCAGGACATTCGCGCGCTCCTTGGCTGTGCGCGCGGCCCAGCCGTGGCGGGCCTCTTCGGCGGCCTCGATGGCGCGCGCCACCTCGCCGCGCCCCAGATCGGCCACCTCGCAGATCACGTCGCCGCGCGCCGGGTTGCTCACCGCGAAGGTGGCCCCGTCATCGGCGCCGATCCACGCCCCGCCCACATAGGCGCGCGTCTCCAGCAGGCCGGGGTCCTTGAGGATGCTCTTCAGATCGGTTGCTTTTTCGGCCATCTTGCCCTCCCATAGCGTCATGCCAGAGGTGCCAAGGCCGGGGCCGAATGTCCAGCGCCAAGGCACCGCTTTCGTCGAAGGATCATGCGAATGGATGCCGACCGGGCCTATGCCAACGCCGAATTCATCGAAAACGCCGCCGCCTACCCGCCGCGTTGGGCCGAGAAGGCGTCGGCCTTTCGCGCCGGGGCCAGGGCGCGGCTCGACCTCGCCTGGGGACCCGGCGCGCGCCAGCGGCTCGACCTGTTCGAGCCCGAAGGCGCTCCCGCCGGGCTGGTCGTGTTCGTCCATGGCGGCTATTGGCGCGCCTTCGACAAGTCCTCCTGGTCGCACCTGGCCGCCGGCCCGCTCGCGCGCGGCTGGGCGGTGGCCATGCCCTCCTACACGCTCGCGCCCGAGGCGCGCATCAGCGAGATCACCCGCGAAATCGCCGCCGCGCTCGCCTTTGCCGCCGGGCTGGCCGCCGGGCCGATCGCGCTTGCCGGCCATTCGGCGGGCGGCCACCTGGTCGCGCGGATGAACTGCGCCGATGTGGCCCTGCCCGAGGCGGTGGCCGGCCGCCTTGCGCGCATCGTGCCGATCTCGCCGCTTTCCGACCTGCGTCCGCTGCTGGAGACGAAGATGAACGATGATCTGCGCATGGATATGGCTGAAGCGGCCGCCGAAAGCCCGCTCCTGCATGAGGCGCGGCGCGCAGTCCCGACGCATGTCTGGGTCGGCGCCGAGGAGCGCCCGGCCTTTCTCGACCAGGCGCGCTGGCTCGCCGAGGGCTGGGAGGAGGCACGCCTCACCATCGCACCCGGGCGCCACCATTTCGATGTGATCGAGGCGCTCGAGCACCCCGACAGCCCCCTCACCGAGGCCTTGCTCGCGGGGCTCTGAGCGGGCTCAGACCGCGCCGAACTTCTCGCGCCAGCAGGGCAGCACGTCGCCCGGCGCCGGGCTGGCCGCATGGACCCCCCGCGCAATGGCCCGCGCGAGGCAGACCGCCGCCGCGTGCCCCAGCGCCAGCGGATCGCGCGCCGGGTCCGCGAGCGGGCGCGCCCCGGTCGAGGCCGCAAAGACCAGATCGCCGTCATAGGGCGTGTGGCTGGGCACGATGGCGCGGGCCATGCCGTCATGTGCCGCCACCGCCAGGCGCGTGGCCTGGGCCTGGTCGAGCGCCGCATCGGTGGCGACAATGGCGATGGTGGTGGCCTGGCGCGCGCCCAGCTTGGTGACGGGCGGGGCTGCCGGGTCAAAACCCGGCCCCGATCCGCGCCCGCCGAACTCATTGCCCATTTCCCAGGGGGCAGCCCAGAAATAGCCGTCGCCATAAGTGGCGCTGCCCACCGCATTGACCGCCACCAGCGCGCCCACCGTCACACCACTCTCCAGCACCAGCGAGGCCGAGCCCAGCCCGCCCTTGAGATCGGCCAGCGTCGCCCCCGCCCCGGCGCCCACGCTGCCCAGGGCGAAATCCTCCCCCGCATCGGCCAGTGCTGCGCGTCCGAGCCGCTTGTAGGGGTTCTCGCCCCAGTCCTTGTCGCCGCCATTGAGCAGATCGAAAAGGATCGCCCCGGGCACGATCGGCACGCGCTGCCCCTCGACTTCGAAGCCGCGCCCCTCGGCACGCAGCGCATCGGCCACGCCCGAAGCAGCATCCAGCCCGAAGGCCGAGCCGCCCGACAGAACCAGCGCATCCACCTCCTGCACCAGCTTGTCCGGCGCCAGAAGGTCGCTCTCCCGCGTCCCCGGCGCGCCGCCCATGACATGCAGCCCGGCCACGAAGGGCTGGTCGGCGGTCAGCACCGTCACCCCGGTCCTGATGGCATCATCGGCGGCATTGCCCACCACAAGACCCGCCACATCGGTAATCAGGTTGCGCTCTCCCGGCCGCATGTCCTGCCTTTCATCTTTCCCGAAATACTCCCGCCGGAGGCACGATTTTTCTCTCAAAAAATCGCCGCCCCCTCAGATGCAGCGCCCGCCGTCCACTTCCAGCACCACGCCGGTCACCATGCTCGCCTCGTCCGAGCACAGAAACGCCGCCGCATTGCCCATGTCCTCGGGGGTGGAAAAGCGCCCGAGCGGGATCGTGGCGAGGAATTTCGCCCGCATCTCGGGCGTGTCCTCGCCCATGAAGCTCCTGAGCAGCGGCGTCTCGCCGGCCACCGGGGCGATGGCATTGACCCGCACGCCCGCGGGCGCCAGCTCCACCGCCATGGTTTTCGTGGCGGTGATCATCCAGCCCTTGGAGGCATTGTACCAGTTGAGATTCGGGCGCGGGCTGAGCCCGGCGGTGGAGGCCACGTTGAGGATCGCGCCGCTGCCCGCTTCCTTCATCGCCGGCACGAAGGCGCGCGCGGTCAGATAGACCGATTTCACGTTCACCGCCCAGACCCGGTCGAAATCTTCCTCGCTCACCTCTTCCATCGGCGCGGGCAGGTGGGTGATGCCGGCATTGTTGACGAGGATATCCAACCCGCCCCCGGCCAGCACCCGCTCGGCCATGGCGCTGACGCTGGCGGTGTCGGAGACATCCACCCCGATCGCCTCGCCGCCGATCTCGCCGGCCACCTCGCCCGCGCCTTCGGCATTGATGTCCGCCACGAAGACCCGCGCCCCCTCGCCGGCGAATTTGCGTGCAATTCCGGCGCCGAAGCCCGAAGCGGCACCGGTGATGAGCGCGGTTTTCCCTTTCAGCCGCATGATATGCCTCCTTCTGGCTGGGCGCAGTCTGGGCCTGTTTGGCGCCGGGTTCAAGCGCGTTTCGCCACCGGAAGCGCCTCACGGGCGGTGCCGGCGGCGGGCGATTTCGCGGTAGAGCGCTTCCGGGGATGCACCATCAGTCGCATCACTGGATGATGGTGGCGGGGAGCAATCCGCATCAGTGATTCCGCCCTGGTACTCTCTGGCGGCGGGGCGATTGGCGCAGTAAATCCCGCCCCGGGCGGTATTTCCCGGGGCAGGATGGCGGGGATCGGGTTCTGTCGCCGGTTCTGCGCGCCATGGCAAGGCCGGCGATCTTCGCAGAGCCGGCTTCTGGCCCTTTCCCGGGCGGTCGGGGTCAGGGGGCTTTTCCCCTGTCTCCGGTTTCGCCGTTTGCGGTGGGCTCTGTCATGCTTTCCGCCTCTGTTTCCGCTTCTGCCGTTGCCCGGGTCTCGGTCAGCGTTTCGGCTTCCGCCGCTGCCTTTGCCTCTGGCGCGGCATCGCCCTTGCCTGACGGGTCGGCATAGAGGTCGTTGAGGCTCTGGATATGGGTGGCCACCGTGTCGCGGATTGCCTGCAGGCGCCTGGCGATCCGTTTGGACCAGCCCACAGGGGTCGGCGAAAACACCGAGCCGCGCCAGGAGGTGGTGCGCAGGAAGCCCGCGCGCAGGTTGAGCTCGGCCGGCCCCTCGGCCTCGGGGAGCTTGCGGGCGAGGCGCTTGCGCACCAGCCCGCGCATCCAGCCATGGGTCGCGCCGAT
Organism: Paracoccaceae bacterium; assembly: GCA_026997055.1. Lineage (GTDB taxonomy): Bacteria > Pseudomonadota > Alphaproteobacteria > Rhodobacterales > Rhodobacteraceae > JAAEUB01. The sequence goes on from JALWJU010000049.1 coordinate 6,340, forward strand.
GACGATGGCCGCGCCGATGGCGGCGATCAGGATATCCCAGCGGTGGGCGATGAAGCCTTCGAGGCTGAACAGCCCCTCGGGCAGCGACCAGCCCATCTTTACCGAAAGCGCGATCACGGCCGCGGCCAGCGCGCCCAGCACCAGCGCGTCGCCGATCAGCACCCGGCGGCGCCATTTGCGCTTGGCCTCGGTGAGGCGCGGCAGGACTTCGTGCTCGAGCTGGTTGGCGACATTTTCCAGCACGCCCACCACGCGGTAATTGCGCTGGATTTCCACCTCGTCCATGCGCTTGGTGATCTGGGCGAGGTCATTGTCGCGCCGGGCGCGGAAGCGCGCGCGCAGGGCTTCGTCCTCGATCGGGATCGAGGCTTCCTCGTTGTAGATGGTGAAGAACTTGCCCGAAGCCAGCCCGGCCTGGGCGATCGAGCGCTGCCAGGCGCCGAACACCTCCTCCGGGTTGTCCTCGCGCGCGGCGGTGTCGATCTGGTTCAGCACGTAGAAGAACTTGGACGTATCGGCCCGCTCCACCGTGCGCTTGACCAGGTGCTCGAGCGTGTCCTGCATGGCGCCGGGCTCGGGGTGGCGGGCATCGAAGAAGACCAGCACCAGATCGGAGAGGTCGATGATGTGGTCGGTGATGCGCAGGGTCGAGCGGCGCTGGTCGTCGGCATCGAAGCCGGGGCTGTCGATGATGATCTTGGACTTGAGCTTGTCGGAATGGGAGGTGCGCAGTTGCAGGTAGCTTTCGATCCGCTTGCCCTCGCCGCGGGCCACCTTCTCGATCTCGCCGGAGATGCGGTAGAAGGGAAAGCGCGGGTCGGCATCGAGCGCGCTGCCGGGCAGGGTGTGGTTGCTGGCAGTGGCGGCGGAGCGGTAGGTGATGACGGTGAACTTGTCGTCCACCGCCTGGTTGCCGGTGTCCTGGATCTTCTCGCCGATATAGGCATTGATGAAGGTGGACTTGCCGGAGGAAAAGGTGCCCAGCACCGCCACCAGAGGCCACCAGCTGATCTTGGTCGCAAGCGAGCTTTCGCGGTCGAGAAGGCCCAGGCCGTAAAGGATCTTGTCGAGCTTGTAATAGGTCGGAAGCACCTCGAGCAGGGCCGGGTTTTCGCTGGCGAGGTGGCTTTCGAGGCTCGACAGGCGCTTGGTCAGGAACTGGCTCACGGGCTGCCCTCCAGGGCTTGTTGCACGCGCTCGGCGGCGGCACGGTCAAGGGTGGCGAGCACGCCGAGCAGGATTTCGGCCTGCTGGCGGCGACCGGCTTCGAGCGCGGCCGTGGCGGCGGCTTCGAAATGGGTGGCGGCCTGGACCCGGTTGCCGTTCATGTAATGGATATTCCCCAACTCGCCGTGCAAGGTTTCATCGTCCGGGTATTCTTTCAGCAAATCCGTGTATTTGGCAATGGCTGCGGGGATGTCTCCCTTCCAATAGGCGGCGCGGGCGGCCTCAAGGCGGGCTTCGAGGCTGCTGGCCTGCGGGCCGGTCTGCTGCGGGCTGGCCGGGGGCGGGGGCGGGCCGGCGCGGGGCGGGGGCGGTCGGCGAACTCCCGGTGCCGGGGTAGGCTGTCCACCAATGCCTCGCCGGCGGCGACGATCACCCCTTCACCGCCCCCGCGGTCAAGCCGGCGATGATCCGCTGCTGGAAGACGAGGACCAGCACGATCAGGGGC
>JALWJU010000050.1 GCA_026997055.1 Paracoccaceae bacterium
TCGACGCGCTGGCCGCCCTGGGTGGGGCTCGAGCTGCGTGACGGCCGGGGCCGGCCGGTGAAGGACGTGCCCTTCCGCCTCGCCCAGGGCGGCCAGCGCGTCGAAGGCGTCCTGGGCGCCGAGCCTCCGACCCGGGAAATCCTGCCCGACACGGGCGAGGTCGCCATCGAGCTGCACCCGGAGACGGACGCCGCCGCGGCCGAGCGGGAAGTGGCCGCCGCCCGCCGGGCCCTGGCCGAAACCCTGGACGAAATCTACCGCCATGCCGCCGCCGAGGCCCGCCAGCGACGCGCGGCGTATGAGCAGGCCGGGGCGCTCGAAAAGCCCTTCATCTACCTGGGCGCCCTTCTCATGGGCGTGGTCGAAGGCGTGGCCCTGGAGCTGCCCGAGCTGCCGGACGAAGTGGTCGCCGCCCTGGGCGAGCTCTGGGACGCCCTGATGGACGCCGACTGGGACGGCTTCGAGGCCGCACTGGCGAAACTGCAGGCCCGGGGCCTGCAGATGGCCGACGACGTCATCGACGCCCTGGAGCAGCTTCTGTACGATGTCCGCAGCCGGCAACTGCTGGAAGACTTCGTCGCCCGCTATGCTGCCGACTGCGTCACCGGCGTGGACGCCACCTACGCGGCGGGCTATGCCACCGGTGGCGTGGCGGTGGTCGTGGTCCTGGTGCTGCTGGGCGCGTTCACGGGCGGCGGCACGGCGGTGGCCGGCGTGGCCCACGGCGCGGCCCGGATCACGGCGCGAATGGGCAAGCTGCTGGGCGTGCTGCGCCGCCTGGGGCAGGCCCTGCGCATCGCGCGGCGCAAGGCCCTGGGCGGGCGCCGGGGCATCGAGCAGGACCACCGGTTGGAAGAGCCGCCGCCGTCGGGCCGGGCCCGGCGGGCGGGCGCCGCGGCCGGGGCGCGGCTGGAGCGGGTGGCGGTGCGCTGTTTCGACGCCGCCGGCAACGCCCGGCGCAAGGGGATGGCCGGCGAGGAACTGCGCCGGTACGTCAGCAACTACAACCGCCAGCTCGTGCGCCAGGAGCGGGGCATCAACCAGATGAGCGCCATCGAGTACATCGCCGCCCGCGATGCGTACCGGAAGGTGGGGCGGAATCCGTTGGCGAAAGATGCACAGATAAGGACTAAAGAACAATTTGAAACAAAACTCCAGGAAAGCATCTCCAATTCCCTTCAAAAAGGCGGGATGAATTTCGAGGAAGCCGATATCGAAGCGGCCAAGCGTGCCGAGGTGTTGATGAAGAAGCTCCACGCCCTGCACGATCCGGACATGGTGGCGGGCGGCTGGATGAACCCCGAGCCCACGGGCATGGGGCGCGGAGACGTCAACAGCGCCATCGGCGCGAGCTGGACCCGGGGCCGACCCAGCCGGGTGGAGGAGATGGACGCCGCCGCCCGGCAGGCCATCGAGGCCGGGCGGGGCGATGCGAAGATGAACGTGGAACTGCGCATGTGCGGCGCGGGAGGAAAGTGAGATGAGCGACCAATACCAACGGGACGAGGCTTTTGCCTACTTTGCCAAAAAATTTGGCGAACGCACCTATCCTATCGACGCCGATCCGGCGGTGATCGAGAAGTACCGTGGCCGCCTGCCGGCGCAGTTGCTGACGTACTGGCGGCACGAGGGCTGGGGGGCGTGGAAGGACGGGCTGTTCTGGGTGGTGAACCCGGACGATTATGCCGACGTGCTCGAAGCCTGGATTGCCGACACGCCCCTGGAGGGCGCCGACCAGTGGCATGTGAT
>JALWJU010000051.1 GCA_026997055.1 Paracoccaceae bacterium
CGCGCAGGGTCTGCATGGACACGTATTGTGCCACCTTCTGCGGCGGCTCGCCCGAGGAATTGGTGCGCCAGATCACCTCGACCCCATGCCTCTGCAGATAGGATCCCAGCGGCTCCCGCAGGGTGGTTACCGAGGCCTGCGAGCCGGCATCGGTCAACATGCAGGCCAGCCCGGCCAGGGTATAGGTCGCGCAGGAGCGCGCACCGGGCAGCGCCACCAGCCCCAGCTCGCGCGTATAGGGATCGGTCTCGCGCTCATAGCCGTATTGGGCGTGGTTGGCGGCCCGGGCGCTTTCGCCGATCACCAGCACCACCACCTGGCGCTGGCCCGGGGGGAGGCGGTAGGTGAATGTCCCCTCCGGCAGCAATATCTGCTCGCGGTTCAGCGCCGCCTCCTGGCGCAGGTAGCGCAGGGTATTGACCACATAATTCCACGGCAGCGCCAGGCTGCCCAGCACCGTCATGTGCCGGTCGAACCACAGCCATTGATACGAGGCTGCGAAGGCATAGGCGAAGAAGGCCGCGCTGGTGCCCAGCGCCAGCCCCACCTGCCGCCAGCGCGCCGAGCGCCTGAGCGGCATCCAGGCCACCACCAGCGCCGGAAGCACCCCGAGGCCGAGAACGAAGAGCAGCAATTTCGGGTGCCACAGGTCGGTCGTGGTCTTGGTATCGGTGGCAAAGACGCTGCGGATCACGTTGATGTCGATGAGCGTGCCGTAAGTAAGGATGAAATAGAAGGCGAAGGCATTGATCAGCAGGCTGAGGATCGCCACCAGCTTCAGAAGCCGCAGCGACAGCAGCGACAGCAGCACCATGCTGACCACCTGCAGAAAGATCACCAGCATCGCCAGCAGACCCAGGGTCAGGAATCTGTCGCCCGGGCTGGCATCGCCCAGAAATCCGGCCGCGCGGGCAAACATCGGCCCGTCAAAGGCCACCAGCGTGAACAGGGTGAACAGCAGCACGAAACGGCCCGGAGTCAGGCCCCTTTCGGCCTTGCCTCCCGCATTTGGCGCCGCGCCTGCCATCTCTTCTCTTCCTCCGCATTCTCCGCCCGGCCGGGATTGGCCGGGGCGAGATTTACTATCAGGAGCGGATCGCGAAAAGCATGTTTTGCCGCTGCCTCCCGACGATTGCCCCCTTCCCGGGCCCGATCGGTGAGATCTTGCCGAAACCGGCCCCCGCCCCCGCCTCCAGGAGCGCGGCGGGCGATGCGCCTGATCGAGCGCCGCCCTACCGGCGCAGGCGCGCCGCCTCGGCCGCGTCCTCGATCGCCCAGTAGCTCAGCGCATCGCGGATGCCCTCGGCCACGGCCCGCCGCCAGGCGGGATCCGCCAGTCTGGCCCGGTCCCGCGGCGAGGAAAGAAAGCCCAGCTCGATCAGCACCGAGGGGATGTCCGGGGCCTTCAGCACCGAGAAGGCGGCCGAAAGGCGCGGGTTCTTGCGGGTCGCGCCGGTGGCCGCATAGATGCCTTCGATCAGCGCTTCGGCCAGCCGCTCCGAGCGCGGCCGGGTCTCGCGCCGGACCAGGTCCATGAGCACCAGCGCCAGGCTGTCGCTCTGACCGGCGAGGTCCACCCCGGCCAGCAGATCGCCCCGATCATGGCGCTCGGCCAGTTTCTCGCTGGCCAGGTCGCTGGCCTCTTCGGAAAGCGTATAGACCGCCGCCCCGCTGGCGTGCCCGGTGCCCAGCGCATCGGCATGCAGCGAGATGAACACGTCGGCGCCCGCGCGCCGCGCCACCGTCAGT
>JALWJU010000052.1 GCA_026997055.1 Paracoccaceae bacterium
TGCTGCTGCCCGATTCGGGTCCGAAGATGCGCTCGATCAATGCGGATTCTCCGCCCAGGGACTCGAACGAGTGCCGCACCGCGCCCTTGATACCCGAGCCTGCAAAGCAGGGATGGCTGGTGTGGCGCTCGCGCTGGATGGGGTTGTCGATCAGCCCCGTGGCCGTGCCGGCGCCCATGTGCACGGGGCTCACGGCATACAGGAAAACGGCTGCCTGTCGTTCGAACATGATCCTCTCCTCGAATCAGTAGCTGGCAACAAGAAAACGATTGAAACCTTCTGCGCGACGCCGGACATCGTAGCCGGTTTCGGGCCACAGGCCATGCGCCGCAAGCTTGTGAAGATCATCCGGCGTAGCCTGGAGATCCTCGATCCAGTAGACGCTGCCGGCAGGAACGGCACGGCGCGCAGGCTTGGGCTGCCGGAGGGCCAGGTCCCAGCCCGAGACAACCTCGGCGCGATTGACCGCAGCAGCCACGACGCGGCCGCGCACGCCGCAGAGATCGAACACGCCCGCCGTATCCATTCCCGGCAGGCGCCAGCCCTCGGGGAAGATGCCGGGCGTGGCGAGAATCAGGCGGCAGCGCCGGGATGCCAGGATCCGGTCCATGTCCGGCTCGGGCAGCGGCGCCGCGGCACGATCGACGACCGCGCCGCGGCCGTCGCCTCCGAAACGCAGGACCGTGCCTGCCTCCAGGCTGTCACCTTCCGCCTCGGCCAGGAATCCGACCCCCCGGGAAAGCGCCACGGCCTGCATGGAGAACAGCTTGCCATCGTCGGCACGGCGGGTGTCCGCCTGCAGGCCGATGCCGATGCGCTCGTCATGAGCCCAGAGCCGGCCGGATGGGATCAGATCGGCCGACGCATCGGGCAACCGCCCGTCCAGCCAGAACTGCATGCCCCGGGAAGTCAGCCACAGGCCGGTGGCCGGTTTCGACCGCGAAGCCTGCGCCATCACCGGCAGACGCTCAAGCGCCATGGAGCAGTCGATGCCACCGGCGGGCTGCCAGGGCGAGAGCGCGCGCAGCGCGATGGATTCCTGCTGCGCCTCGCGCGTTGCCACGAGATCCGCAGGCAGGGGATATAGCCTTTCGAGCGGCCCCTCGCCCGTTTCGCCCCGCCAGGCAAGCTGGAAATCGGTGATCCGGAAGGTGCCGGGTAAATCGGGCGTGCCCAGCGTCGGATGGTCATGCCCGCCCCTCGCGAAGGCCGCGGGGTCGGTTCCGTCGCGCGCGAGGATGGCGGTTCGGAGAGCACCGGCCGCCACCGAAGGCCAGGGCGGCACCATGGACTCGCCATAGCTGCCGGCATCCCCGAACAGGCGGTTGCCTCTCAGGAACAGCACATCCATGGGCTCGATGAAGTGCGCATTCATGCTGCCTCTCCCCTGCTGCCTTTTCCGTTGCCGCTTCCCGGAACCGTCCCGGCGCGCGTCTCGCGCGCGAGGAATTCGGCCACCGAGAGCAGGTTCCCGGTCCAGTCGACGGGCTCCGCCTGCGCGACCGAACATCTCGCAAGATCCGCGGCAAGCCGCTCGACGGCGTGATCGTCCGCCACTACCCTGCTGCCCGACTGGCGGCGGAACTGGTAGCCGAGGAGGCTGGCCAGCAGGGCGCCCTCACCTTCGGGGCGCGGCAGGTCACGAATCCACTGCAGGCAGTGATAGACCGCCCGCCGCGACACGCTCGACTCGCGCAGGAAATATACCACGCGCCGGAACAGGGGCAGATCCTGCCACTTGAGCGTCA
>JALWJU010000053.1 GCA_026997055.1 Paracoccaceae bacterium
ATTCGCGAGCATATCGACGCCAATTACACGGTCGAGGGCGACCTGCGCCGTGAGGTGCAGATGAATATCAAGCGCCTGATGGATCTGGGCTGCTACCGTGGCCTGCGTCACCGCCGCAACCTGCCGGTGCGCGGCCAGCGCACCCATACCAATGCCCGCACCCGCAAGGGGCCGGCCAAGCCGATCGCCGGCAAGAAGAAGTAAGGGGGCACAGAGATGGCACGCGACAAGACACGGGTTCGCCGCAAGGAGCGCAAGAACATCGCCACCGGCGTTGCGCATGTGAACTCCTCGTTCAACAATACCAAGATCCTGATCACCGACGTGCAGGGCAATGCCATTGCCTGGTCTTCGGCCGGCACGGTGGGCTTCAAGGGGTCGCGCAAGTCCACGCCCTATGCGGCGCAGATGGCGGCCGAAGATGCGGGCAGGAAGGCCCAGGAGCACGGCGTCAAGACCCTCGAAGTCGAGGTGCAGGGGCCGGGTTCGGGCCGCGAAAGCGCCCTGCGCGCGCTGGCCGCGGTGGGCTTCAACATCACCTCGATCCGCGACGTGACCCCGATCGCCCATAACGGCTGTCGGCCGCCCAAGCGCCGCCGGGTCTGAGCGGTTTTCGGGCGCGGAGGCCGCCGCCTGCCGCGCCCGCTGCATTTCAACCTCGGGCGTCCTGACCTTCGGACATGGGGACAGGACAGGAATGGAGGGTTTCATGATCCACAAGAACTGGGCCGAACTGATCAAGCCGACGCAGCTGGACGTCAGGCCGGGCACCGAGCCCGCGCGCCAGGCGACCATCGTCTGCGAGCCGCTGGAGCGCGGCTTCGGCCTGACGCTGGGCAACGCCCTGCGCCGGGTGCTGCTGTCGAGCCTGCAGGGCGCGGCCATTACCAGCGTGCAGATCGACAACGTGCTGCACGAGTTTTCGTCCGTCGCCGGCGTGCGCGAGGATGTCACCGACATCGTGCTGAACCTCAAGGGCGTGGCGCTCCGCATGGAGGTCGAGGGGCCCAAGCGCCTGTCGATCGCCGCCAAGGGGCCGATGGTGGTCACCGCCGGCGACATCTCCGAAAGCGCCGGTATCGAGATCCTGAACAAGGATCACGTCATCTGCCACCTCGACGAGGGCGCCGACCTCTACATGGAGCTCACGGTCAATACCGGCAAGGGCTATGTCGCCGCCGACAAGAACAAGTCCGAAGACGCCCCCATCGGCCTCATTCCGATCGACGCGATCTATTCGCCGGTGCGCAAGGTTTCCTACGACGTGCAGCCTACCCGCGAGGGCCATGTGCTCGATTACGACAAGCTGACGCTGAAGGTCGAGACCGACGGCTCCGTCACCCCCGAGGATGCGGTCGCCTTTGCCGCGCGCATCCTGCAGGACCAGCTGTCGATCTTCGTCAATTTCGAAGAGCCCGAGACCACCGGCCGCGAGGCCGAAGACGACGGGCTCGAATTCAACCCGCTGCTCTTGAAGAAGGTGGACGAGCTCGAGCTTTCGGTGCGCTCGGCCAACTGCCTGAAGAACGACAACATCGTCTATATCGGCGATCTGATCCAGAAGACCGAGGCCGAGATGCTGCGCACCCCGAATTTCGGCCGCAAGTCGCTGAACGAGATCAAGGAAGTGCTCTCCGGCATGGGCCTGCATCTGGGCATGGATGTCGAGGAATGGCCGCCGGAAAACATCGAGGACATGGCCAAGAAATACGAGGACCAGTTCTGACATAACGCCTCCCCC
>JALWJU010000054.1 GCA_026997055.1 Paracoccaceae bacterium
CTGAGCGGCGTCATCGCCGGGTAGGCATCGGCCGGGGGTGCGTTTCCATTCCTCCCTGCCGGAACAAAGCCCGCAAACTGCACGGATTGTTTCCGATTGTCGCCCAATGGAGCGAGAATCCCGCTTTCTTTGGCGACAATTTCCGCTAAGATAACCCCGGTACTGCAAGGGCTTGCCAGATGGTTGCCGCTGGCTGGTCCGTCATTTTCAGATGGGGGGACATCACGGTGAATACCGCTATGAACGAATTCCTGCGCACGGCCCTGAGCGCCCTTGGCGCCCTGATGCTGGCGTTCGGGATATTTTCGGGCGCCGCCAGCGCGCAGCAGGCAGTGCAGGGCGAGAAATACATACCCGGGATCTGGGTCGATCCCGACGGGTGCGAACACTGGGTCATGGATGACGGCGCCGAGGGCTACATGACGCCCCACACCAATCGCGAGGGGATCCCGGTCTGCCGCCGGGTCAATACCTGCGCGGTGATGAATTCGGACCAGCTCTTTGCCACCGACAGCGCCTATATCTCGCCGGCGGGCAAGGCGCGGCTGCGCGAATTCTTCAAGCAGGCCGGCGCTGTCGCCTATGCGATCAACGGCCACACCGACTCGCGCGCCAGCGACGAATACAACATGAAGCTGTCCCTGCGCCGGGCCGAGGCCGTCGCCAATGTGGCCCGCTCGGTCGGCGCCCGCATCGCCAGCGTGCGCGGCTACGGCGAGCGCCAGCCGGTCGCCACCAATTCCACCGCCGAGGGCATGGCGAAGAATCGCCGCGTCGAAATCGTCTGCATTCGCTGAGGAGAGAGAGTGATGAGAAAGTTCAAGCCCGTTGCCGCCCTTGGCCTTGCAGCATTCGCCCTGGTCGCCTGTACCGAGGTGGGACCGGACAAGTCCCGTGACCGTCAGGCCGGCGGCACCCAGGACCTTTCGCACCTGATCGCCGGCATCTGGATCGACCCCAATGGCTGCCAGCACTGGATCATCGACGACGGTCTCGAGGGCTATCTTTCGGCCAGGCTCGACCGTTACGGCAAGCCGGTCTGCACCGATGTCTATCCCACCGGCTATGCCATCGGCAGCTTCAAGGACGGTCAGGAAATCGCCGATTTCCTGTAAGCCGTGCCGCCGGATCGCAACCCCATGAAACAGCGCGGCCGCCGGAGATTCGGCGGCTGCCTGCACGAGCGGGAGCGGGCCGGAATCCGCTTCTTTCCTCCGAGGGGCGGGCCTGGTGCCACCGCCGCATGTTTCACCCATTTCAGCCCGGGCCGGAGGATTCGTGGGTAACAATGCGCCGACCCCCCGCTCCGGCAAGGCCGTGCAGTCCGCCGCCCCCGACGAAACCCGGGTGGAATTCGCCGACAACCGCCTGCTGATAGACCTGTGCGGGGCACATGATTCCAACCTGGCGCGTATCGAGGCCGAAACCGGGGTGCAGATCATCCGCCGGGGTAACGAATTGCGACTGATCGGCCCCGAGGCGGCGCGCGGGGATGCCGCCCAGGTACTGAGCGCGCTTTACGGGCGGCTCGAGGCGGGCCGCGACCTGGAAGCTGGCGATATCGACGCCGAGATGCGTCTGGCCGCCGCCGGACCGGCCCCCGGCGCCACCGGCGGGCAGATCGAGATCGCCACCCGCAAGAAGCAGATCCGCCCGCGCTCCCGGGCGCAGGCGGCCTATCTCGGCGCGCTGATGGAGCGGGAGCTGGTCTTTGGCATCGGCCCGGCCGGTACCGGCAAG
>JALWJU010000055.1 GCA_026997055.1 Paracoccaceae bacterium
TGCGCGCCGCCCGACCACCTTGTAGGGCAGAGTCTTGCCGCAGGCGCGCTCATAGGCATGCAGCATGTCGAGCACCGAGAAGCCCTGCCCGGTGGAGAGGTTCACAATGTGGCTCTGATCCTGCCCAATCAGCAGTTTCAGGCTCTGCACATGACCGCGCGCCAAGTCCGTCACATGGATGTAATCGCGCACGCCGGTGCCGTCCGGCGTGTCGTAATCGTCGCCGAAGACCCGCAGATAGGGGAGCTCTCCGGTCGCCACCTTGGCGATATAGGGCATGAGGTTGTTGGGGATGTCGTTCGGATCCTCGCCGATCAGTGCCGAGGGGTGTGCGCCGGCCGGGTTGAAATAGCGCAGGATGCCATAGGACCAGCGGTCATCGGCGGCCTTTACCTGCCTGAGCAGGTTTTCGCAGACGAGCTTGTTGGCCGCATAGGGGCTTTCGGGCCTGAGCGGGTGATCTTCGGGGTAGGGCAGCACCTCCGGTCTGCCGTAAACGGTCGCGGTGGAGGAAAACACCACGCGCCGCACCCCGGCCTTGTCCATGGCCTGAAGCAGGTTGGAAAACCCGGTGCAATTGGTGTGGAAGTAGTCGAGCGGCTTTTCGACCGACTCGCCCACCGCCTTTTTCCCGGCGAAATGCACCACCGCATCGAAGTCATGCGCGGCAAAGACCCGACCCAGCGCATCGCGGTCCAGCACATCCGCCTCGTGGCAGGTCACCGGCGCGCCGGTCAGTACTTCGAGCCGGTCAAGCACATCGCGCCGCGCATTGGAGAAATTGTCGAGGATCACCACCTCGAACCCGGCTTCTATCAGCTCCACATAGGTATGCGAGCCGATATAGCCCGCGCCGCCGGTCAATAACACCCTGCCATTCATGCCCTACTCCCGTTTTGCGCAAACCTATGCCGCCTGTCCGGAAAAATCATGTGAAAAATGTTCAGGCTCCGCCGCACGAGATTGCCCCGCCCGGCGGCGGATGCTAGCCCTCTGGCAAAGCTGAACGGGAAACGCCAATGTCGAAAATGAAAATCACCCCGGAAGAGGCGCTGGCCTTTCACCACGAGCCGAGCCCGGGCAAGTTCGAAATCACCCCGACCGTGCCGATGAACACCCAGCGCGACCTGTCGCTGGCCTACAGCCCTGGCGTGGCCGTGCCCTGCGAGGCGATCCATGAAAACCCGGAAACCGCCTATGATTATACCAACAAGGGCAATCTCGTCGCGGTGATCTCCAACGGCACCGCGGTGCTGGGGCTGGGCAATCTCGGCGCGCTGGGCGCCAAGCCGGTGATGGAGGGCAAGGCGGTGCTGTTCAAGCGCTTTGCCGATGTCAATGCCATTGACATCGAGCTGGACACCGAGAATGTCGAGGAACTGATCTGCGCCATCCGTGCCATGGGGCCCACCTTTGGCGGGATCAACCTCGAAGACATCAAGGCGCCCGAATGTTTCATCATCGAGCAGGCCCTGAAGGAGCAGATGGATATCCCCGTCTTTCACGACGACCAGCACGGCACCGCCGTTATCTGCGCCGCCGGGCTTATCAATGCGCTGCATCTGTCGGGCAAGAGAATCGAGGATTGCCGTATCGTGCTCAATGGCGCCGGCGCCGCCGGCATCGCCTGTATCGAGCTGATCAAGGCGATGGGCGCCAGGCATGACAATGTGATCGTCTGCGACACCAGGGGCGTGATCTACCAGGGCCGCAAGGAGGGCATGAACCAGTGGAAATCCG
>JALWJU010000056.1 GCA_026997055.1 Paracoccaceae bacterium
CCCCCGGGCTCCCCGCCGCCCGACATTCGGAAAGCATGACCGGCGGGTTTGCATCTCTTCCCCTTGCCCCGGCCGCGGCCCTGCCCTAGAAGGCGATAACGCCACAAACGGGATGCCGAAGATGCTCGATCACCTGTCATATACCCAGCCCGAGGCCAGGCGGATTGCGGGCGCGCGCGAGGATTGGGAAATGGTCATCGGCATGGAGGTCCATGCCCAGGTCAGCTCGCGCGCCAAGCTCTTTTCCGGCGCCTCCACCGATTTCGGCGCCGAGCCCAATTCCAACGTCGCCTTCGTCGATGCGGCGATGCCCGGCATGCTGCCGGTGATCAATGAATTCTGCGTCGAGCAGGCGGTGCGCACGGGGCTCGGGCTGAAGGCGAAGATCAACCTGACCTCGGCCTTCGACCGCAAGAATTACTTCTACCCCGACCTGCCGCAGGGCTACCAGATCAGCCAGCTCTATCACCCGATCGTGGGCGAGGGCGAGGTGCTGGTGGATATGGGGCCGGGGGTTGCGCGGCTGGTGCGCATCGAGCGCATCCATCTCGAGCAGGACGCGGGCAAGTCGATCCATGACATGGACCCGAACATGTCGTTCGTGGATCTCAACCGCACCGGCGTCGCGCTGATGGAGATCGTCTCGCGCCCCGATATCCGCTCGCCCGAGGAGGCGGCGGCCTACATGACCAAGCTGAGGCAGATCCTGCGATACCTGGGCACCTGCGACGGCAACATGCAGGAGGGTTCGATGCGCGCGGATGTCAACATCTCGGTCTGCCGGCCCGGCGATTACGAGCGCTACCGGGAGACGGGCGATTTCTCGCATCTCGGCACCCGCTGCGAGATCAAGAACATGAACTCCATGCGCTTCATCCAGCAGGCGATCGAGCATGAGGCGCGCCGCCAGATCGCCATCATCGAGGATGGCGGCGAGGTGGTGCAGGAGACCCGCCTCTATGACCCGGACAGGGGCGAGACCCGCTCCATGCGCTCCAAGGAAGAGGCGCATGACTACCGCTATTTCCCCTGCCCGGACCTGCTGCCGCTCGAGATCGAACAGGCCTGGGTGGACGACATCGCCGCCAGCCTCCCCGAGCTTCCCGACGCCAAGAAGGCCCGTTTCGTGCGCGATTACGGGCTCAAGGAATACGATGCCAGCGTGCTCACCGCCGAGCGCGCGGCGGCGGATTTCTTCGAGGCGGCGGCAGAGGGGCGCGACGGCAAGCTCACCGCCAACTGGGTGATCAACGAGCTTTTCGGCCGCCTCAAGAAGGACGACAAATCCATCGGCGAAAGCCCGGTTTCCCCCGCGCAACTGGGCGCCATCGTCGGGCTGATCGCCTCCGGCGACATCTCCGGCAAGATCGCCAAGGAACTGTTCGAGATCGTCTATACCGAGGGGGGCGACCCGGCCGAGATCGTCGAAGCGCGCGGCATGAAGCAGGTGACGGATACCGCCGCCATCGAGGCAGTGGTGGACGAGGTGATCGCCGCCAACCCGGCCCAGGCCGAAAAGGCTCGCGAGAACCCCAAGCTCGCCGGCTGGTTCGTGGGCCAGGTGATGAAGGCCACGGGCGGCAAGGCCAACCCGAAAGCGGTGAACGAAATCGTGCGGGCCAAGCTCGGAAGCTAGGCTCAGGACCCATTGATTGGCGATCTCTGGTGTGATTCACTGGCGAAAAATGGGTGGTGACATGAGCGATCTTTTCTGGCTGACGGAGGCGCAGATGGAGCG
>JALWJU010000057.1 GCA_026997055.1 Paracoccaceae bacterium
GGCTGCGCCGGGCGGTGCTGCTCTCCTCGGCCTGGGGGCTGGCGGTCTGCGTGGCGCTGGCGGCGGGATTCGCGCTGGCGGGCGGCGCGCTGATCGACCTGATGACCACCGCGCCGGAGGTGCGCGCCGAGGCGCGGGCCTACCTGCCGTGGATGGTCGCCTCGCCGCTTCTCGGCGTCGCTGCCTGGATGCTCGACGGCGTGTTCATCGGCGCGACCCGCACCCGCGACATGCGCAACATGATGGCGCTCTCGGCGCTGATTTATCTCGGCGCGGTGCTGGCGCTGGTGCCGGTGATGGGCAATCACGGGCTCTGGGCGGCGCTGCTGATCTCGTTCGTCGCCCGCGGCGCGACGCTGGCCCTGCGCTACCCGGCCCTGGAGCGCGCTGCCGGGTGAGGCGCGGGGCGATTTTTCCGCGAAAAATCGGCGCGGCCTCAGACCAGCTCCAGCACCCGCTCCGGCGGGCGGCCCAGCCGGGCGTCGCTGCCGCGAATCGCAATCGGCCGCTCGATCAGCCGCGGATGCGCGGCCATGGCTCGGATCAGCACCTCGCCCTCTGCATCGCGCTTCAGGCCAAGCTCGCGAAACAGCTTCTCCTTGGTGCGCACGATCCCGATCGGCTCAACGCCGAGCATCCCGAGCACCGCGCGGATCTCGTCCTCGCTCGGCGCGTCTTCCAGATATTTGCGGATCGTTACCTGCGCGCCCGCCTCCTCCAGCATCTTCAGCGCCTTGCGCGAGGTCGAGCAGCGGGGGTTGTGCCACAGGGTGATGGTCATGCGTATTCCTCCGTTCCGGTTCCAACGGCATCGGCGACGGTGGCAAAGCCGTCGCGTGCCAGCAAGTCATCGAGCCCGCGGGCGATCTCGCCCACGAGCGAAAGTCCGCCATAGACCAGCGCCGTATAAAGCTGAACGGCCGAAGCGCCGGCGCGGATCTTGGCATAGGCCTGGGCCGCGCTGGCCACGCCGCCGACGCCGATCAGCGGCAGCCTGCCGGCGGTCAGGCGCGAAAGCCGGGCCAGCACGCGCGTGGACTTTTCGAACAATGGCGCGCCGGAAAGCCCGCCTTTTTCGAGAAAATTTGCACTTTTCAAACCTTCTCGGTCCAGAGTGGTATTGGTGGCGATCACCGCGTCGGCTGCGGATTCGGCCAGCATCGCGGCCATTTCCTCAAGCGCGCCATCGTCGAGATCCGGGGCGATCTTGACGAAGAGCGGGATCGGCCGGGGCAGGGTGTCGCGCATCTCGGCCACCCGCGCGATCAGCCCGGCCAGCGCCTCGGCCCCCTGCAGGTCGCGCAGGCCCGCCGTGTTGGGCGAGGATACGTTGATGGTGGCGAAATCCACATGCGGCCCGCAGGCTTCGAGCACCTGCACGTAATCGCGCGCGCGATCGGCGCTGTCCTTGTTGGCGCCCAGGTTGAGCCCCACCGGCACCGCACCGCGCGGGCGGCGGGCAAGGCGCGCGCGCGCCGCCTCCATGCCGGCATTGTTGAAGCCGAAACGGTTGATCACCGCGCGATCCTCGGGCAGGCGGAACAGGCGCGGGCGGGCATTGCCGGGCTGCGCGTGCGGGGTCACCGCCCCGCATTCGACAAAGCCGAAGCCCGCCCGCACCAGCGCCGCCGCCGCCACGCAATCCTTGTCATAGCCGGCGGCCAGCCCCAGCGGATTGGGCAGGCTGAGGCCGCAGAGATCGGTCGCAAGGCGCGGTGAAGTCACCGGCCCGGGCA
>JALWJU010000058.1 GCA_026997055.1 Paracoccaceae bacterium
CGAATACGACCCGAACCGCACCGCCTTCATCGCGCTGATCCGCTACGAGGACGGCGAGCAGGCCTATATCCTCGCGCCCCAGCGCCTCGCGGTGGGCGATCAGGTGATCGCCTCGGCCAAGGCCGACATCAAGCCGGGCAACGCGATGCCGTTCTCGGGCATGCCGATCGGCACCATCGTCCACAATATCGAGATGAAGCCCGGCAAGGGCGGCCAGATCGCGCGCGCGGCGGGCACCTACGCGCAGTTCGTCGGCCGCGACGGGGGCTATGCCCAGATCCGGCTCTCCTCCGGCGAGCTGCGCATGGTGCGTCAGGAATGCATGGCCACCGTGGGCGCCGTGTCGAACCCGGACAATTCGAACCAGAATCTCGGCAAGGCCGGTCGCAACCGCTGGAAGGGCAAGCGCCCGAGCGTGCGCGGCGTGGTGATGAACCCGGTCGATCACCCCCATGGCGGCGGCGAGGGCCGCACCTCGGGCGGCCGTCACCCGGTCACCCCCTGGGGCAAGCCCACCAAGGGCGCCAAGACCCGCAACAAGAAGAAGGCTTCCTCGAAGCTCATCATCCGTTCGCGCCACGCGCGCAAGAAGAGGCGTTAAGACATGGCACGTTCTGTCTGGAAAGGGCCTTTTGTCGACTCCTACGTCCTCAAGAAGGCCGAGAAAGCCCGCGAATCGGGCCGCAACGAGGTCATCAAGATCTGGTCGCGCCGCTCCACCATCCTGCCCCAGTTCGTGGGGCTCACCTTTGGCGTGTATAATGGCCGCAAGCATATCCCGGTGAGCGTCACCGAGGAGATGATCGGCCAGAAATTCGGCGAATATGCGCCCACGCGCACCTATTACGGCCATGCGGCCGACAAGAAAGCGAAGCGGAGGTAGGCGAGATGTCCAAGACCAGGAACCCCCGCCGCTGCGCGGATAACGAAGCCATGGCCAAGGCCCGGATGCTGCGCGTCAGCCCGCAGAAGCTGAACCTCGTGGCGCAGATGATCCGCGGCAAGAAGGTCGAGCAGGCGCTGACCGACCTGACCTTCTCGAAGAAGCGCATCGCGCTCGACGTGAAGAAATGCCTGCAATCGGCCATCGCCAATGCCGAGAACAACCACGGTCTCGACGTGGACGAGCTGATCGTCGCCGAAGCCTGGGTCGGCAAGAACCTGACCATGAAGCGCGGCCGTCCGCGCGCCCGTGGCCGGTTTGGCCGGATCCTGAAGCCGTTCGCGGAAATCACCATCAAGGTGCGTCAGGTAGAGGAGCAAGCCTAATGGGTCAGAAAGTCAATCCGATCGGCATGCGCCTCCAGGTCAACCGCACCTGGGACAGCCGCTGGTACGCAGACACCAAGGATTACGGCGATCTGCTGCTCGAGGATCTGCGCATGCGCGATTTCATCAAGCAGGAGCACAAGCAGGCCGGCATCAGCCGGGTGATCATCGAGCGCCCGCACAAGAAGTGCCGGGTGACGATCCACTCCGCCCGCCCCGGTGTCATCATCGGCAAGAAGGGCGCCGATATCGAGAAGCTGCGCCGCAAGCTCTCGACCATGACCGACAGCGAACTGCACCTCAATATCGTCGAGGTGCGCAAGCCCGAGCTCGACGCGCAGCTCGTGGGCGAGAGCATCGCCCAGCAGCTCGAGCGCCGCGTCAGCTTCCGCCGCGCCATGAAGCGCGCGGTGCAGAACGCCATGCGCATGGGCGCGCTGGGGATCCGGGTCAATGTCGCCGGTCGCCTCGGCGGGGCCGAGATCGCCCGCACCGAGTGGTATCGCGAGGGCCGGGTGCCGCTGCACACCCTGCGCGCCGATATCGACTATGCCTCGGTGCAGGCCAGCACCGCCTACGGCATCATCGGCATCAAGGTGTGGATCTTCAAGGGCGAGATCATGGAGCACGACCCCGCCGCCCGTGACCGCCGCCAACAGCAACTCCAGGAAGGCCCGGCCCCGCGTGGCGCCGGCGGCCGCCGCTAGGGAGGGCAGGACATGCTGCAACCCAAACGCACCAAGTACCGCAAGATGCACAAGGGCCGCATCCACGGCAAGGCCAAGGGCGGATCGGACCTCAATTTCGGCTCCTACGGGCTGAAGGCGCTGGAGCCGCACCGCATCACTGCGCGTCAGATCGAGGCCGCGCGCCGTGCCATGACCCGGCACATGAAGCGTCAGGGCCGGGTCTGGATCCGCATCTTCCCGGATACCCCGGTCACCTCCAAGCCCACCGAGGTCCGCATGGGCAAGGGCAAGGGCTCGGTCGATTTCTGGGCCGCCAAGGTCAAGCCGGGGCGGGTGATGTTCGAGATCGACGGGGTGGACGAGGACGTGGCCCGCGAAGCCCTGCGCCTTGCGGCGATGAAACTGCCGGTCAAGACCCGCACCGTGGTGCGCGAAGACTGGTAGGCGGAAACGAATTTTCGCAGAAAATTCGTGGGCGCCAGAAATACCCCCGTCCGGGCAGCCGGGCGGGGGTTTGTTGTGGTCGTGGCGGCGGTGGGGGCTCAGTCGTCGCCGAACAGGTCGCCCAGGCCCCCGAGCGCCGAGCCTTCGCCCTTGCTGCCCCCCGGCCCGGCCGCGCGCAGGATCCGGTCGGCGAGGCGCGAGAACGGCAGGCTTTGCAGGAATACCGTGCCCGGCCCCGTGAGCGTGGCGAGGAAAAGCCCCTCGCCGCCGAACACCATGGATTTCAGGTTGCCGGCGCGCTCGATGTCATAATCCACGCTGGCATCCATGGCCGCGAGGCAGCCGGTATCGACCCTCAGCGTCTCGCCGGCGGCCAGTTCGCGCCGGATCACGGTGCCGCCCACATGGATGAAGGCCATCCCGTCGCCCCTGAGCCGCTGCAGGATGAAGCCCTCGCCGCCGAAGAAGCCCACGCCGAGCTTCTTCTGAAAGGCGATATCGGTGGTGGTGCCGAAGGCGGCGCAGAGGAAGGCGTCCTTCTGGCACAGCAGTTCGCCGCCGATCTCGGACATGTCCACCGGGATGATCTTGCCCGGATAGGGCGCGGCAAAGGCGACCCGGCGCTTGCCCCGGCCTTCATTGGTGAAATGGGTGAGAAAGATCGATTCGCCGGTCAGCACCCGCTTGCCCACGTTGAGCAGCGATTTCATGATCCCGCCGGAAGGCTGGGCGCCGTCGCCCATGCGGCTTTCGAAGGTAATGCCGTCCTCGAGGTAATTCATCGCCCCGGCCTCGGCGATCACCTTTTCGCCGGGGTCAAGCTCGACTTCGACCACCTGCATGTCGTCGCCGAAGATTTCGTAATCCACTTCATGGCATTGCATGGTAATGTCCTTCCGACTATCGTTGCGTTGCTTGCGGCGTTTGTTTAGCCTTGCCCCGCGGGGCTTGAAAAGGCGATTTGCCCGAATGGCGGGTTTTTTGCTCCCGCGCGCATATATCGGCCCCGGAGGGCTTGCCACGCGGCCCAAGGGCGTGTATTGCGCAGCCTTCACCACGAACTCCACCGGGAATCGGGGTGACCTTTGTCGTGCCTGCCGGATGTGATGCCGGATGCTGTCGGGATCCCGTTCGGGATGAATTGCAGGCGCGAGGGGGCCCGCCGGTGATGTTGATACGAAGGAAAAGGCGATGAAAGCCGCTGAACTGAGAGAAAAGACCGCCGATCAGCTGCGCGAGCAGCTCGAGGAGCTGAAGAAGGAGAGCTTCAACCTGCGCTTCCAGCAGGCCTCCGGCACTCTGGAAAATACCGCGCGGATGCGCCAGGTGCGCCGCGACACGGCCCGGGTCAAGACCGTGCTCAACGAAATGGCCGCCGCCGCGGCCGGCGAAGCGTAAGGAGGCCCGACCATGCCCAAGCGTATCCTGCAAGGCACCGTGACCTCGGACGCCAACGACCAGACCGTGACCGTGCTGGTGGAGCGCCGCTTCACCCATCCGGTGCTCAAGAAGACCATCCGCAAATCCAAGAAATACCGCGCCCATGACGCGAACAATACGTTCAAGGTGGGCGACACCGTGCGCATCCAGGAATGCGCGCCGAAATCGAAAACCAAACGCTGGGAGGTGATCGCCTCCTGAGGCTTCACATTCCGGTTTGATCGAAACCCTGGGGCAGGCGAGGCCGGTCCCCAAAGGTCGGGAGAAACCAAATGATCCAGATGCAGACCAACCTGGATGTTGCTGACAACAGCGGCGCGCGCCGCGTGCAGTGCATCAAGGTTCTGGGTGGCTCCAAGCGCCGTTATGCAAGCGTCGGTGACATCATCGTCGTTTCGGTGAAGGAAGCCATCCCGCGCGGGCGCGTCAAAAAGGGCGATGTGCGCAAGGCCGTCGTCGTGCGCACCGCCAAGGAAGTGCGGCGCGAAGACGGCACCGCCATCCGCTTCGACCGCAACGCCGCGGTGATCCTCAACAACGCCGGCGAGCCCATCGGCACCCGCATCTTCGGGCCGGTGGTGCGCGAGCTGCGCCAGAAGAACTTCATGAAGATCATCTCGCTCGCCCCGGAGGTGCTGTAATGGCTGCGAAACTGAAGAAGGGCGACAAGGTCGTGGTCCTGGTCGGCAAGGACCGGGGCAAGACCGGCGAGATCGTCCGGGTCCTGCCCAGGGAGGGCAAGGCCATCGTCGAGGGGCTCAACATCGCCATCCGCCACACCCGCCAGAGCCAGACCAGCCAGGGCGGGCGCATCCCCAAGGCGATGCCGATCGACCTTTCGAACCTCGCCTATCTGGACAGCAACGGCAAGCCGACCCGGGTGGGCTTCCGCTTCGAAGACGGCAAGAAGGTGCGCTACGCCAAGACCACCGGGGAGACCATCGATGCTTGATACCGCTTCTTACACCCCGCGTCTCAAGGCGCTTTATACCGACGAGATCCGCGTAAAGCTGAAGGAAGAATTCGGCTACAAGAACGACATGCAGATCCCGCGGCTCGAGAAGATCGTGCTCAATATCGGCTGCGGTCGCGCCGCGGTGAAGGACAGCAAGAAGGCCAGGTCCGCGCAAGCCGACCTGACCCTGATCGCCGGCCAGCACGCGGTCATCACCCGGGCCAAGAAGTCGATCGCCGGCTTCCGCGTGCGCGAGGGGATGCCGCTGGGCGCCAAGGTCACCCTGCGCGGCGACCGGATGTACGAATTCCTCGACCGGCTCATCACCGTGGCCCTGCCGCGGGTGCGCGACTTTCGCGGCGTTTCCGGCAAGAGCTTCGACGGGCGCGGCAATTACGCCATGGGCCTGAAGGAGCACCTGGTGTTCCCGGAGATCGACTTCGACAAGATCGTCGAGAACTGGGGCCTCGATATCGTCATCACCACCACCGCGAATACCGACGCGGAAGCCAAGGCGCTGTTGAAGCATTTCAACATGCCGTTCAACAGCTGATCCGCGGGAAGGAATAGAGACATGGCCAAGAAAGCAATGATCGAACGCGAGAAGAAGCGCCAGCGGATGGTGGCGAAATATGCCGCCAGGCGCGCCGCGCTCAAGGAAATCGCGAACAACGAAGACCTGCCGATGGAAGAGCGCTTCAAGGCGCGGCTGAAGCTCGCCAAGCTGCCGCGCAATTCCTCGCCGACCCGGCTGCACAACCGCTGCCAGCTGACCGGGCGTCCGCACGCCTATTACCGCAAGCTCAAGATCAGCCGGATCGCCCTGCGCGAGCTTGGCTCCGCCGGCCAGATCCCCGGCATGGTCAAGTCGAGCTGGTAAGGGAGGGCCGAGACATGAACGATCCGATCGGTGACATGCTCACCCGCATCCGCAACGCATCCTTGCGCGGCAAGTCCACGGTGATGACCCCGGCTTCGAAGCTGCGCGCCTGGGTGCTCGACGTGCTGGCCGAAGAGGGCTATATCCGCTCCTACGAAAAGGTGACCGACGAGCGCGGCCACCCGGCGCTGGAAATCAGCCTCAAATATCACGACGGCACCCCGGTGATCCGCGAGCTCAAGCGCATCTCCAAGCCGGGCCGGCGCGTCTATATGGGCGTCGAAGACCTGCCCCAGGTGCGCAACGGCCTCGGGGTCTCCATCATCTCCACGTCCAAGGGCGTGATGTCGGATGCAAATGCGCGCGCGGCCAATGTCGGCGGCGAAGTGCTCTGCACCGTATTCTGAGGAGGGCAGGATGTCTCGAATTGGTAAGAAACCTGTCGATCTGCCCGCAGGCGTGAGCGCGAGCGTGTCCGGCCAGACGATCGAGGTAAAGGGGCCCAAGGGCACCCGTTCCTTCACCGCCACCGACGATGTGACCATCAGCGTCGAGGATAACGCGGTGACCGTCACCCCGCGCGGCAAGTCCAAGCGGGCGCGCCAGCAATGGGGCATGAGCCGCACCATGGTGGCCAATCTGGTCAAGGGCGTGACCGAGGGCTTCAGGAAGGAGCTCGAGATCAACGGCGTGGGCTACCGCGCGCAGATGCAGGGCAATGTGCTCAAGCTCTCGCTCGGCTACAGCCATGACGTGAACTACGAGCCGCCGGCCGATGTGACCGTCACCGCGCCCAAGCAGACCGTGGTGGTCGTCGAGGGGATCGACGAGCAGAAGGTCGGGCAAGTGGCCGCCGAGATCCGCGCCTGGCGCGCCCCCGAGCCCTACAAGGGCAAGGGGATCCGCTACAAGGACGAGTACATCTTCCGCAAGGAAGGCAAGAAGAAGTAAGGACCAGACAGATGGCAAACAGCAAGAGAGACCTGTTCGTGAAACGCCGCCTGCGCGTCCGCAACAAGCTCAGGAAGACCCAGAACGGCCGCCCGCGCCTCTCGGTGCATCGCTCCAACAAGAATATCAGCGTGCAGCTGATCGACGACGAGCGCGGTATCACCATCGCTTCGGCCTCGACCCTGGAGCCGGCGCTCGGCGTGGTCGGCAAGAACAACAAGGAAGCCGCCGCCAAGGTGGGCGCCGCGATTGCCGAACGCGCCAAAAAGGCCAAGGTCACCGAGTGCACCTTCGACCGGGGCGGTTTCCTCTATCACGGCAAGGTGAAGGCGCTGGCCGACGCTGCCCGTGAAGGCGGACTGAAGTTTTAAGGAGACGAGAGAATGGCAAGAGAACAAAGAGGCCGGGGCCGCCGCGACCGTGACGAGGCGCCGGAATTTGCTGATCGTCTCGTAGCGATCAACCGCGTTTCCAAGACCGTCAAGGGCGGCAAGCGCTTCGGCTTCGCGGCGCTGGTGGTCGTGGGCGATCAGAAGGGCCGCGTGGGCTTCGGCAAGGGCAAGGCCAAGGAAGTGCCCGAGGCGATCCGCAAGGCCACCGAGGCCGCCAAGCGCAACATGGTCCGCGTGCCCCTGCGCGAGGGCCGCACCCTGCACCACGACATGGAAGGCCGCCACGGCGCCGGCAAGGTGGTGATGCGCACCGCGCCCGAAGGCACCGGCATCATCGCCGGCGGCCCGATGCGCGCGGTGTTCGAGATGCTGGGGGTGAAGGACGTGGTGTCCAAGTCGATCGGCTCGCAGAACCCCTACAACATGATCCGCGCCACCATGGACGGGCTGCGCAAGCAGGCGAGCCCCCGCATGGTCGCCCAGCGCCGCGGCAAGAAGGTGGCCGAGGTGCTCAAGCGCCCCGCCGCCGCCCCGGCCGCCGAGGCGCAGGACGCGCCGGCAGAAGCGTGAAGGAGGGCTGAGACATGGCCAAGACCATCGTTGTGAAACAGATCGGCTCCCCGATCCGCCGCCCCGCCAAGCAGCGCCAGACGCTGATCGGGCTGGGGCTCGACAAGATGCACAAGACCCGCGAGCTCGAAGACACGCCCGCCATCCGCGGCATGGTCGCCAAGATCCCGCACCTGGTCGAGATCATCGAGGAAAAGGGCTGAGCGACAGCCTGAAGCGAGAAACGAGAACCCCGGCCGCGCGGTCGGGGTTTTTTGTTGGGCCGTCCCGCCCGGCGGCACGCCGGGCAGCGCCCGACCCTCCCCACGGGAGGGCGCTTTTGCGGTGCCGCGCGGAAGGTGAGGGGGCGTGCGGGGCAGGGG
>JALWJU010000059.1 GCA_026997055.1 Paracoccaceae bacterium
ACGGTAATCGCCGTCGGCCCCTGCCTGGGCCAGGACGACTGGGCGCGGGAGATGATCGCCATCGCCGTGGCCCGCAAGCTGCCGGTGGTGATCGACGCCGATGCCCTCAATCTGCTGGCCCACATTCCGCTGCAGCGGCCCGACTGGGTGCTCACGCCCCATCCGGGCGAGGCGGCGCGGCTGCTCGAAACCGACACCGCCAGCGTGATGGCCGACCGCCTCGCCGCCGCGCGCGAGCTGGCCGAGCGCTTCTCGGCCACCGTGGTGCTCAAGGGCGCCGGCACCATCGTCCAGCCGCCGGACGACATCCCCGGCATCTGCACCGCGGGCAATCCCGGCATGGCCACCGCCGGCATGGGCGACGTGCTCACCGGGGTGATCGCCGCCTTGGCCGCGCAGGGGCTGGCGCTGCCGCAGGCGGCGGCGCTCGGGGTCTGCCTGCATGCGGAAGCGGGCGATCTCGCGGTGCGCGGAATCGGCGAACGCGGGCTCGTGGCCGGCGACATGATGGCCCCCCTGCGGCGCCTGGCCAACGAGGGCGCCGACTGATGGAACGCTACCTGCCCGACGAAGCGGCCACCCTGGCGTTGGGCGCCGCGCTGGCGGCCGCGGCGCCTTCCGGCTGCCGGATCTGGCTGCACGGCGACCTCGGCGCCGGCAAGACCACCCTGGTGCGCGGTTTCCTGCATGCCCTGGGCTGGCGCGGGCCGGTGCGCAGCCCCACCTACACCCTGGTCGAGAGCTATGCGTTGACCGGGCATGCCGACGTGCACCATTTCGACCTCTACCGGCTGGCCGATCCGGAGGAACTGGAGTACCTGGGCGCCCGCGACCTGCTCGATGGCGACGGCATCAGCCTGATCGAATGGCCCCAGCGCGGCGCGGGTTTCCTGCCGCCGGCGGATCTGGAGGTGTTTCTGACGCACCGTCCGCCGGGGCGCGCCGTGCGCGTGCTCGGCCATGGCGAACGGGGCCTGGCCGTGGTGCGCCAGCTCGAGCGGGCCCTCCCTGCCTGACGGCGGTCCCCGCTGTTTTTCAACGGCTTTCTCAAGAAGATCGCCTATCTCCCTAAGTTATATGGAAAATCGCTTGAATTTTCCGTCACCTTGTGCACAATTGAAGAAAAACACCACCAACCACCGTGGGGAATGCCATGAAGGCATGGTTGCGGAACATCGGCTGCATCGTGCTGCTGGCGGGCCTGGCCCTGCCGGCGGTGGCCGACGTGGCGGTGAAGGGGGTCCGCATGTGGCCCGCGCCCGACAACACGCGGCTGGTGTTCGATCTCAGCGCCCCGGTGGAACACACCATCTTCACCCTGCGCGCCCCCGATCGGCTGGTCATCGATCTCAAGCAGGCCCGCTATCCCGCCGGCAAGCTGCCCCGCCTGGCCTTCGAGAAGTCCTACGTGCGCCAGATCCGCTACGCCCGCCGTCAGGATCGGGTGTTGCGCTTCGTGCTGGATCTGCGCCAGCCGGTGCGCCCCAAGAGCTTCGTGCTGCGGCCCCAGGGCAGCTACGGCCACCGGCTGGTCATCGATCTGTATCCGCTCGCGGCCGAACGCGGCACGCCCAAGCCCCGCCCGGTGCCCCATCAGCGGCAACGCTCCCGTGACGTGATCATCGCCATCGACGCCGGCCACGGCGGCGAGGATCCGGGCGCCATCGGCCCGCGCGGCACCCGCGAGAAGGACGTGGTGCTGGCCATCGCCCGGCGGCAGGCGGACCTGGTGCG
>JALWJU010000060.1 GCA_026997055.1 Paracoccaceae bacterium
GGGTATGGCCACGGCCCCATCTGCTGGGCCATGGCCATACCCATTCCCATGCCGAGCCCCGCGCCCATGCCGCCGCCGCCGGCCTGATTCTGCGCCGCGGCGGTCATTGCCTCGGCGGCTGAGAACTGGGTGTATTTGCCCAGGTCGCCGACGATCCCCATCGAGGTGCGCTTGTCGAGCACTTCCTCGACCGCCGGGGGCAGCGAGATGTTTTCGATGTAGAATTCGGGGATGGAGAGCCCGTATTCGGCGACCACCTCGCTGATCGCGGTGGCCACCAGCTTGCCGAGGTCGCCGGTATTGGCGGCCATGTCCAGCACCGGGATGCCCGAGGCGGCGATCACGCGGGAGAATTCCTGCACGATGATGTTGCGGATCTGGAAGCTGATCTCGTCCATGGTGAATTCGCCGTCGGTGCCGACGATCTCGGTGAGGAACAGGCCCGGGTCGGTGACGCGCACCGCATAGGTGCCGAAGGCGCGGATGCGGGTGGGGCCGAACTCGGGGTCGCGCAGCATGATCGGGTTTTTCGTGCCCCATTTGAGATCGGTAAACCGGGTGGTGGAGACGAAGTAGATCTCGGACTTGAAGGGCGATTTGAAGCCGTGATCCCAGTGCTGGAGCGTGGTCAGGACGGGGAGGTTGTTGGTCTCGAGCATGTAAAGGCCGGGGGTGAAGACATCGGCGAGCTGCCCCTCGTGGACGAACACCGCCGCCTGGCCCTCGCGCACGGTGAGCTTGGCGCCGTACTTGATCGCGTGGCCCTCGCGCTCGAAGCGCCAGACCATGGTGTCGCGGGTGTCGTCGGTCCAGTGGATGACGTCGATGAATTCGCCGGAGAGGAAATCGAGAATGCCCATGTGTTTCTCCCTTCAGGTATCAATGCGGTTTCGTGGCTGTGCGGGTGGCTGTCTCATGCGGCACCGCCCATCAGTTCGGCGGCGATCCGTTCGACGATGGGGCGTGCCTGGGATTCGGTCATGCCGGGGGCAAGGCGGCGGTCATAGAGGATGCGCAGGAGCAATTCGTCATGGGTGGTGAGCAGGCCGAATTCGCCGTCGTCGTTGAAGATCGAGGGGCGCGCGGTGGGGCTGTCATTGGGCAGGCCCATGGCCTGGGCGATCTCTTCGTGGATGCAGGAGCGGCGCAGGAGGTCGGGATGCTCGGCGCGGATGACGACGATGGCCTGGGCGTAGGCGGCACTGCCCGCGGGGCTCATGGCCAGCGCCAGGCAATAGGTGTCGCGCTCCATGCCGGTGACGGTGGCGAGCGTCGCGGGGCTGATGCCGGGGGCGATTGCACGCAGGGTGGGGGCGAGGCGGCGGCGCTCGTCCTCGTTCAGGATGAAGATGTGGAAATTGGCCCGTCGCTGGCTTTCCACCCGGGAAAAGCCCAGCCCGGTCAGGCGCGCGAGGCGGGCGGTGTAGCGGCGGATCTCGGCGCTGTCCTTTTCTGCCCGCTCCGGCGCGACCGTGGGGCCGAAGGCGATCCGGTAGCGTATCGGGCTCTCCCAGCGGTGCAGGACGGAGCCGTTTTCGCGGGCGATCAGGCGCCCGGCGCGCTCGGAATATTCCTGGTAAAGGGCGATGCGCAGGAAATTCCGGGCGAGGGTGCGGGCGCTGAAGGGCACGTCCGGCCCGCCGCCATCGGTGCGCAGCAGGCCGTTGGCGAGCAGGCTCTGCTGCACCCGGGCATAATAGGCCTCGGCGGCGAGGCTGGCCTGGGAGCGGGCAGTGGTCTCGGGACGAGGCGCGGGGGGCGGGGCGCTACGGGGCGCCTGGGCCGGCTCGCAACCCGCCAGCAGGCCGGTCGCCGCCAGCAGCATCGCCCCTGTCAGGCCTCTTCTCCGCGCCATGCCGTCGCTCCCGCCCCCGCGCGTCTAGCCCTGGGCCGAGGTGCCGATATTGTCGCCGGTCCCGTCGCCGCGTGCCCGGGCCGCCGAAAGCACCGATTTCAGCTCGCCTTCCATCTTCTGCAATTCCGCCTCGGCGGCGGCGCGGCGCGCCTTGCCCTCGTCGGCAATCTGCAGGCTCTCCTCGATGGTGGCAATGAGATTCTCGTTGGCGGCGCGGATCGCCTCGATGTCGAACACCCCGCGCTCCATCTCCTCGCGCACGGCGCGGTTGGCCGCGCGCAGGTTTTCGGCATTGGCCCTGAGCAGTTCGTTGGTGAGGTCGGTGGCCTCCCTGACCGCCGCCGCCGCCTCGCCGGAGCGCTGGATGGTCACCGCCTGGGCAAGCTGGGTCTCCCAGAGCGGGACGGTATTGACCAGGGTGGAGTTGATCTTTGTCACCAGCGACTTGTCGTTTTCCTGCACCAGGCGGATCGAGGGCAGCGACTGCATGGTGACCTGGCGGGTGAGCTTGAGGTCATGGACGCGCCGCTCGAGGTCGTCGCGCGCCGCGCGCAGGTCGCGCAGCTCCTGGGCGAGCAGCACGCCCTTGTCTTCGGGCGCGGCCTCCACCTCCTTCTGCTTTGCGGGGAGCACCTCTTCGTCAAGCTCCTTGAGCTTGGCTTCGCCCGCGGCGATGTAGAGCGCCAGTTCGTCGTAGAAGGCAAGCGTCTTTTCATAGAGCTTGTCGAGCGACTTGATGTCCTTGAGCAGGGTGTGCTGGTGGGTGAGCAGGTTTTCGCTCACCCGGTCGATCTGGCCCTGCACCTCTTCGTAGCGGGCGAGGAACTTGGCCGCCGGCGCGGCGCGGCCAAGGAGCTTCTCCCACCAGGAGCGCTTGCGGCGCATGTCGAGCTCGGAGACCGAAAAGCCGCGGATGGTGGTGACGATCGAGCGCAGGCTGTCGCCGGCGGGCCCCACGTCCTTGTTCTTCACGCCCTGGAGCATTTCCTGGCTGATTTCCTGCAGTCCGGCCTGGGCGGTGGAGCCGAATTCGACGATCGACTGGGTGTTTGCCAGGTCGATCTCGTCCATGCGCTTGCGGATCTCGGCGCTGGTGGGCTCGTCGGCCGCTTCGACCGGCACCAGTTCGCCGGAAGGTTCGGGCAGGAGCACCGCCGAAATCTCTTCCACCTCCCTGAGCGCCGCCCGGGCCTGCTCGCGTATCGTTTCAGCCATTACTCTTCCTCCCGTTCCCTCTCGTCAACTCTCTCCAGCGCCACGCCCTCGCGGGCAAGCCGCTCGCGCAGGACTTCGATTTCCACGTCCAGATCGGTGCGCTCGTCGCTCAGAAGCGCCCGGGTCTTGTGCGCGAAGCTGCCTTCGAGGTCGTCCAGCAGCGCGACGTAATCGGCGCGCGCGCCGGCATCGCCATTGCGCGCGTAAAGATTGGCGAATTTCTCCGTCGCATCGCGCGCCCCCTTGAGATAGACCACCAGGTACTTGCGCGCCGCGGTCAGGTCGCGCGGATCCTCCTCGATGCTGCGAAACATCTCGCGCGCGACCTCGGCGAAGCGGGCCACGCGCGCTTCAAGCGCGCGCTCGCGCAGGGGCGCGATGGCCTCCTGCATCGCCGCCAGATGCGCCTCGGCCTTTTCCAGCGCGCGCGCCACCCGGTCGGTCTGGAATTCGTCGATCCCCTCCATGCCCTTGTTTTTCAAGGGATCCGGGCCGAAGGCGGCGAAGTGCAGCACCGTGCCGAGCCCACCCAGAAGGGCGCTGGTCAGCAGGCTGCCCTCGATCATCGCCGCGGCAAACAGCCCGGCGCCGGTCAGCAGCGAAGCGAAAATCTTGCGCGGAAAGGCCGGGCGGCGGGCCACCCTGCGCGCCATGTAGGCGGCCTCGGCGCGCAGCCCCTCGCGGGTGAGCCAGGCGGCGAGGACCAGCAGGGCGAAGCCCGCGAGGCTGAGCGTGAGCGCCTCGGGCGGGCGGAAAAAGGCGCGGATTGCCAGCGGCAGCGACGCGAGAAACAGCAGCCCCGCCCGCCAGCCTCCGCGCGGACGGGCGACACCCCGTCCGGCGCCCCGCCTGACGTCCCGTCCGGTCGCCCCGGGGCTGTGCGCGCCGCCATACCGCCGTGCCATCAGCCCCCCCCCGTAAAGGAAACATAGAGGACCAGGGCGATCAGCAGGAAGAACGCCAGTTTCTGCAGGCCGGAAGCCGTCACTTCACCTCCCCTCCCCGCGCTGTCTCCATGCGGGGTCTTGCAAGATATAGCCCTGTTGGCCGTTCTTTTCCATGGCCTCCATGACCGTGCGCACGCTCACCGCCTTTGCCCGGCCTGCCGCTCATGGGCGAGCTTGCGCTTGCGGCCCCTTTGCAGCGCCTCGACCACGAACAGCACCACCACGTCCGGCGCCAAAGCCCCGCGCCCCCCGCGGGCAGCGGGGCAGCGGCAGGTTGCCAGGGTTTTCGAAGGTGAAAGGTCGGCCATTGCTCCGTTTGCCCCCCGGTGTTTGCCCCCCGGTGTTTGCCCCTCCGTGACAAGTCGCTCCAGCATAGGCGACCCGCCGGGCGGGGCAAGGGGGAATGGCGCGGGGAATTTCCCTTTGGCTGCGGGGGCGTCGGGAGGTAATCGGCGCTGCTCGCCGGCATCGCGGCCGGGGCCTCGCATCGCGGCCCGGGCCTCGCGCTCCCGGGGCGTCGCCCCCCGCCATCACACCCCCGCATCCGGCCCCATGCAATAGAGCGCCTCGGCGGCGGGGCGGGCGGAATAGGTGATGCCTTCGTCCCCTTCGGCGAGCCGCGCCATCAGGCCCGCGCTTTCCTGCCAGAATTCCCAGCACAGGGGCTCGTCGGGCCGGTCTTCATAGACAAAGCAGATATTGCCCGCCTCTTCCCACCATTTCCCGGCCAGGCAGCGCCCGTCGAGAAAGGACCAGTTGACGCGCCTGCCGGGCAGGTATTGCTCGGCGCCGTAATCGGTGCCGCCCTGACTGTAGATATAGGTCCGGCCGCGGGTCAGGGCGTCGAAGCCCGGGCCGTCCAGAGCTTGCCGGGCCGCCGCGCTCAGCGGGGCCAGAAGCGCGCTCGAAAGGGTCAGGGCATGAAAAAGGCTGCGCAACATGGCGCGACAATAGCGCAAGGCACCGCCTCTGGCCAGCCGGGCGCCGGAGCGGGCGGGGATGTCGTTTTTGGCTCGCCTGCGGGGGGGCAGAGGCGCTATTGTGACGCCAGGCAATGGCGGGGAGGCAATGGCGGGGAGGCGGATGCAGAGCGAGGCAAGGCCCTGGAAGGACGGGCGCGGCAAGGGGCGGCAGAGGCCGCGCGGGCGACAGCTGGCGCCCGCCGCACTTGCCGAACTGCGCGCGCTGCTGGGCGCGGGGCCGCTTGAGCGCGACCGGCTGATAGAATACCTGCACGCGATACAGGACGCCCACGGCCACCTCTCGGCCGCGCATATCCGGGCGCTGGCGGAGCTCATGCGCCTGAGCCAGGCCGAGATTTACGAAGTCGCGAGCTTCTACGCCCATTTCGACCTGGTGCGCGAGGGCGAAGCCCCGCCGCCCGCGCTCACCATCCGCGTCTGCGACAGCCTCACATGCGAGATGACCGGGGCCGATCGGCTCGCCGCGGCGCTCGAGGCGGGCACCGACCCCGCCCGCATCCGCATCCTGCGCGCGCCCTGCATGGGGCGCTGCGATACGGCCCCCGTGGCCGAGGTCGGCCACAACCATATCGGCCATGCCACGCCGGAATCCGTGCTCGAAGCCGCGCGCGCGGGCGAGACCCGGGCGCAAGTCCCCGAGGCCGAGACCCTCGCCGCCTACCGCGCCAGCGGCGGCTATCAGGCGCTCGAGGCCCTGCGCAAGAGCGGCGACTGGCGCGCGGTGCAGGCGCGCATCGCCGAGGCCGGGCTGCGCGGGCAGGGGGGCGCGGGCTTTCCGGCGGCGCGCAAATGGGACTTCGTGCGCGCGCACCCCGCGCCCCGCTTCCTCGCCGTCAATGCCGACGAGGGCGAGCCCGGCACCTTCAAGGACCGCCTGCTGCTGGAAACCCGCCCGCATCTGGTGCTCGAAGGCGCGCTGATCGCCGCCTGGGCAGTGGAGGCCGGGCGCGTCTATTTCTACCTGCGCGACGAATATCCCGGCATCCGCGCCATGCTCGCGCGCGAGATCGCCGCGCTGGAGGCCGCCGGGCTCACGGCCCCCGGATATATCGACCTGCGCCGGGGCGCGGGCGCCTATATCTGCGGCGAGGAAAGCGCCATGCTCGAGAGCATCGAGGGCAAGCGCGGCCTGCCCCGCCACCGCCCGCCCTATGTGGCCGAGCGCGGCCTGTTCGGCCGCCCGACCCTGGTGCACAATGTCGAGACCCTCTACTGGGTCGCGCGCATCGAGCGCGAAGGCCCCGGCGTGCTGAACGCCACCGAGAAGAACGGCCGCACCGGCCTGCGCCACTATTCGGTCTCGGGCCGGGTCAGGCGCCCGGGCGTCTACCTGCTGCCGGCGGGCTCGACCATTGGCGACGTGATCGAAGCGGCCGGGGGCATGGCGGAGGGCCACCGCTTCGCCGCCTACCAGCCCGGCGGGCCTTCCTCCGGCCTGCTGCCGGCCGCGCTCGACGATGTGCCGCTCGATTTCGACATGCTCCAGCCCCATGGCAGCTTCATCGGCTCGGCCGCGGTGGTGGTGCTCTCGGACCGCGACTCCCCGCGCGAAGCGGCGCTCAACATGCTGCGCTTCTTCGAGCGCGAAAGCTGCGGCCAATGCACCCCCTGCCGGGTGGGCTGCGAAAAGGCGGTGAAGCTGATGCAGGCGCCCGCCTGGGACCAGGCGCTGCTCGAAGAGCTTTGCGAAGTGATGGCAGACGCCTCGATCTGCGGCCTCGGCCAGGCCGCGCCCAACGCGATCCGCCTGACCATGCGCCACTTCCCGGATGAGGTCTGAGCGCCCCGGATCACACCCGCAGGATGTGTTTCCAGACCGTCCCGCCGGCGAAGCGGTTCAGCACCACGAAATAGGCGATCACCAGCGCAAGAAGCAGCAGCGCCGGCCCACCGGAGAGCTCGAAGCCGCCTTCGGTCAGCCCGCCGGTGAATTTCGCGATCAGGTAGCCGAAGCCGCCAAAGGAGGTGACGAGATCGAGGATGAAGGCGAAAACCTTTTTCATAATGTTTCCAAACATGGTTGTTGCTTATCTGCGCATGGATAGCCCGCGACGCCCCCCCACGCAAGGAAAAGCCACGACACCCCGCCGATCCTCACCGCCCTCATCCCTGCCCCCTTCCAATGCCGGCCAAAGCCGACTATCTGGAAACAAACCGGAGGCACCATGTCGTTTTTCAACAAGCTGAAGAAGCGCCTGTTCAAATCGTCCGCCAGGCTCGAAGAGGGGCTCGAGGCGATCGTCGGGGAAGGGGCCGAGCAAGAGCCCGCCGAGGCCGAAACCCCGACGCCGCCCGCGCCCGAGCCCACGCCCGAGCCGAACAGCGAAGCCGCGCCCGCGCCCGCCACGCGGCCCGGCCTCATCGGCCGCATCCTCAAGCGCCCCGCCACGCCCCGCCGCCTGCTCGACGACGCCATGCTCGAAAGCCTCGAAGACCTGCTGATCGCCTCCGACATGGGCGTCGATACCGCCATGCGCATCACCGCCAACCTGTCCGAACGCCATTTCGGCAAGAAGCTCTCGGTCGAGGAAATCAAGACGCTGATGGCCGAGGAAATCGCCCGCGTCATGGAGCCCGTCGCCCGCCCGCTGCCGCTCTATGCGAAAAAGCCCCAGGTGGTGCTGGTGGTCGGCGTCAACGGCTCGGGCAAGACCACCACCATCGGCAAGCTCGCCAGCCAGTTCCGCGCCGCCGGCAAATCGGTGATCATCGCCGCCGGCGATACCTTCCGCGCCGCCGCGGTGGAGCAGCTCCAGGTCTGGGGCGAGCGCGCGGGCGTCCCGGTCCTCACCGCTCCCGAAGGCGCCGACCCCGCCGCGCTCGCCTTCGATGCCATGCGCCGCGCCGAAGAAGAGGGCGCCGACCTCTTGATGATCGACACGGCCGGCCGCCTGCAAAACCGCGCC
>JALWJU010000061.1 GCA_026997055.1 Paracoccaceae bacterium
AGAGGCCGGGGGCTTCCAGCCGCTCGTATTGCTTCAGGGCGGTCATGCGCTGCTCGGGCCTGCTCGGTTCCCGTTTGCCCGAGGATAGCGCAAAGCGCCGGCGCGGGCGAGGCAAAAGTTTGCCGGTGCTTCTGCCGGGACTTTTCGGGAAAGGTCCCGCCCCCCGGGCCTCAGAGATTGCGGGCGATTTCGCGCAGGGCGAATTTCTGGATCTTGCCGGTGGAGGTCTTCGGAAGCTCCTGGAACACCACCTTCTTCGGCGTCTTGAAGCCCGCCAGCCGCTCGCGCGCAAAGGCAATGAGCTCTTCCTCGCTCACCTCTGCCCCCTCCTTCAGCTCGACAAAGGCGCAGGGCACCTCGCCCCATTTCTCGTCGGGCCTTGCCACCACCGCGCAGAGCAGCACCGCCGGGTGGTGCATCAGCACGCCCTCGACCTCGACCGACGAGACATTCTCGCCCCCCGAGATGATGATGTCCTTGGCCCGGTCGGTGATCTTGATATAGCCGTCCGGGTGCTGCAGGGCGATGTCGCCGGAGTGGAAATAGCCGCCCTCGAAGGCCTCGGCGGTGGCTTCCGGGTTCTTCAGGTAGCCCTTCATCACCGAATTGCCGCGAATCATGATCT
Organism: Paracoccaceae bacterium; assembly: GCA_026997055.1. GTDB lineage: Bacteria > Pseudomonadota > Alphaproteobacteria > Rhodobacterales > Rhodobacteraceae > JAAEUB01. Next base: position 626 of record JALWJU010000061.1, read on the forward strand.
CGCCCGTGGCCTCGCCGTTCATCGGGATCTGGGTCATGGTCTCCGGGTCCATCACGGTGATGTCTTCCATCATCGGCTGGGCGACCCCGGTGCGCGCCTTGATCGCGTAGCGCTCTTCCTCGGGCAGGCCGTCCCACTTGTCGCCCTGCCAGATGCACTCGGTGACATGGCCGTAGGTCTCGGTCAGCCCATAGACCTGCATCACGTTGAAGCCCAGCGGCTCGATGGCCTTCAGCGTCGCGGCCGGCGGCGGGGCGCCGGCGGTAAAGACATTGACCACATGGTCGAATTCGCGCCGCTCGTCCTCGCCGGCATGGATCAGCATGTTGAGCACGATGGGCGCGCCGCCGAAATGGGTCACGCGCTCGTCGGCAATGGCGTCGTAGATGGCGCGCGCGGTGATGTCGCGGCAGCAGATCATCGCCCCGCCGACGATGGGCATCATCCAGACGTGATTCCAGTTGTTGCAGTGAAACAGCGGCACGATGGTGAGATAGCGGGCGAAAAGCGGCATCTGCCAGCTGACCAGCGTGCCCATCGGGGTGAGGTAGGCGCCGCGATGGTGATAGACCACGCCCTTGGGCCGGCCGGTGGTGCCGGACGTGTAGTTGAGCGCGAGGCTCTCCCACTCGTCCTCGGGCATCACCCAGTGAAATTGCGGATCGCCCGTCTCCAGCAACTCCTCGTATTCGGGGTAGCGCCCGCTGGGGGCAAGGCCGGCCTCGGGGTCGGCCACCTCGATGATCTCGGGCCCCGCGCCCTCCATCGCCTCGATGGCGGCTTCGGCGAGCGGCAGGAGCGCGGTATCGACCAGCACCGCGCGCGCCCCGCCATGGGCGAAGATATAGGCCACCGTGTCCACGTCGAGCCGGGTGTTGATGGTATTGAGCACCGCGCCGCAGGCGGGCACGCCCCAGCTTGCCTCCACATGGGCGAGCACGTTGGGCATCAGGGTCGAGACCACATCGCCCGGCCGGATGCCGCTGGCCGCCAGCGCCGAGGCGAGGCGCGAGACGCGCGCATACATCTCGCCATAGGTGAGGCGGCGGGCGCGGTCCACCACCGCTTCGCGGTCGTGAAACAGGCAGGCCGCGCGCC
>JALWJU010000062.1 GCA_026997055.1 Paracoccaceae bacterium
AACGCTGAATGGCGGCGAGCCGCTGAGCGATGCGCAGTGGGACGAGGCCAAGGCGGCGGTCAGGCAGATCATTCTGCGCGGGATCGGGGTGGAGACGTGAGCGGCGAGGGGGCGCTGCCCCCTCGCACTTCCCCGGAGTATTTGGGGAAAGATGAAGAGGGGGCGTTTCCGCTCTTCACTGGCCCCGGACAATGCAGGCCAGCGGATCAGCACCGGGATTGTTTGGATGCTGAAGCCAGGTGCGCTTGTCCTCCGGGATGGTCATGCCGGTGCGCGGGTCCACCTCGCCGGGCTTGAGTTCACGCATGGTGATACAGCCCTCCACCGGGCAGACATTGACGCAGAGGTTGCAGGCCACGCATTCCTCGTCCTTGACGGTGAAGGTGCGGTCTTCGCTCATGGCGATTGCCTGGTGCGACGTGTCTTCGCAGGCGGCGAAGCAGCGGCCGCACTTGATGCAGAGGTCCTGGTCGATTTCGGCCTTGGTGACATAATCGAGATTCAGATTCTGCCAGTCGGTGACCTTCGGGACAGCTGCACCGACGAAATCGGCGGTGCTTTTGTGACCCTTCTCGTCCATCCACTGCGACAGGCCCGAGATCATCTCCTGCACCACCTTGAAGCCATAGGTCATGGCGGCGGTGCAGACCTGCACATTGCCCGCGCCCAGCGCCATGAATTCGGCGGCGTCGCGCCAGGTGGTGACGCCGCCGATGCCGCTGATCGGCAGGCCGGCCGTGTCGGGGCTGCGGGCGATTTCGGCGACCATGTTCATGGCGATGGGCTTCACCGCCGGGCCGCAATAGCCGCCATGGGTGCCCATGCCGTCGATGGTGGGCTCGGGGGCCATGTTGTCGAGATCGACCGAAGTGATGGAATTGATCGTGTTGATCAGGCTCACCGCATCGGCACCGCCGTTTTTCGCCGCTCGGGCCGGGGCGAGGATATTGGTGATGTTTGGCGTGAGCTTGACGATGCAGGGGCGCTGGTAGTGCTTTTTCACCCAGCGGGTGATCTGCTCCACATATTCCGGCACCTGGCCCACGGCCGAGCCCATGCCACGCTCGGCCATGCCGTGGGGGCAGCCGAAATTGAGCTCGACCCCGTCGGCATTGGTCTCCTCGACACGGGCGAGAATCTCCTGCCAGGCCTTTTCGTCATAGGGGACCATAAGCGAGACGACGAGGGCGCGGTCGGGGTAGTCGGCCTTGACCCGGGCGATTTCCTCGAGGTTCACTTCCAGCGGGCGGTCGGTGATGAGCTCGATATTGTTGAGCCCCAGCAGCCGCCGGTCAGGGCCGTGGATGGCGCCATAGCGGGGGCCGGAGACATTGACCACCGGCGGGCCGGCCTCGCCCAGGGTCTTCCAGACCACACCGCCCCAGCCCGCCTCGTAGGCGCGGCGCACGTTGTATTCCTTGTCGGTGGGCGGAGCGGAGGCGAGCCAGAAGGGGTTCGGGGACTTGATGCCCAGGAAGTCGGTTGTCAGGTCAGCCATGTCTCAGCCCTCCCCCATCAGCGTGGCGTGGATGTCTTCGGCGGCGTCGCGGCCCTCGGCCACGGCGGTCACGGTGAGGTCTTCGCCGCCCGAGGCGCAGTCGCCCCCGGCCCAGACGCCTTCGCGCGAGGTGCGCCCGGTGCCGTTCACGGCGATCTTGCGCCCGTCGGTCTCGAGCCCGAGCGTATCGCCGAGCTTCTGGCCGATGGCCTTCATCACCTGGTCGGCCGTGAGCGTGAAGCGCGCATCGGTGCCGGTGCGGGTGAATTCGATTTCGGCCACGGCGCCCCCGCCGCGAATTTCCGCCGGCGTCGCATTGAACAGCAGGCAGACCCCCTTGGAGGCGGCAAGGTCCTGCTCGAACCGGGACGCGGGCATATCTTCGCGCCGGCGCCGATAGGCGAGCGTCACGCTCTCGGCGCCCAGCAACTTTGCCTGCACCGCGGCGTCGATCGCGGTCATGCCGCCGCCGATCACCACCACGTTGCGGCCCACGGGCACGGTGGCGGGGTCTTCGGCCTGACGCAGGCCGGCGATCCAGTCCACCGCGTCCACCACACCTTCGAGATCCTCGCCGGAGATGCCGAGCTTGTTGGTATCGGTGAGGCCGAGGCCGAGAAACACCGCATCGTATTCTTCGGTCAGCGCATCGAGGCTCAGATCCTTGCCCAGCGCCTTGCCGAGCTCGAGCGTGATGCCGCCGATGTCGAGCAGCCACTCGACCTCGCGCGCGGCAAAGCCGTCCACCGCCTTGTAGGAAGCGATGCCGTATTCGTTGAGGCCGCCTGGCTTGGGGCGGGCGTCGTAAAGCGTGACCTCATGGCCATACATGGCCAGCCGGTGCGCGCAGCTGAGGCCAGCTGGCCCGGCGCCGACCACGGCGATACGCTTGCCGGTGGGCGCGGCGCGCTCGAAGGGCTGGGGGCCGGCCGCCATCAGCCGGTCGGTGGCAAAGCGCTGCAGGCGGCCGATCTCCACCGGGTCATCCTCGGCGCTCATGCGCACGCAGGCCTCTTCGCAGAGCGTTTCCACCGGACAGACCCGGGCGCACATGCCGCCGAGGATGTTTTGCGTCAGGATGGTGCGCGCCGCGGCCTCCGGGGTGTGAGTCGCGATCTGGCGGATGAAAAGCGGGATGTCGATCGTGGTCGGGCAGGCCCCCATGCAGGGCGCGTCATGGCAGAAATAGCAACGGTCTGCCGCTACCAGCGCCTCGTGGTCACTCAGAGGCGGGTGCAGATCGGCGAAGTTGGCCGCATATTCCTCCGCTGTGAGTCGCCCGGACGCGATGCCGGGGGCGTGAGCATCTTGTGACAATGGAGCCTCCCTTGGCTGTTTTGCGCAAATCTGCCACAGGCAAAAAATTTTATCAATTGGTAAAATTACCTGCCGAAGAAAAACGCCGCCCGGTGTCGGGCGGCGCTTGAGAGCACTCCGTACGGGCGGGCCTTACTCCCGCACCACATAGACGGACTGACTCGCGTGCCGCACCACCCGGGCGGCATTGGGGCCGAGCAGATAATCCTGCATTTCCGAGCGCGCGGCGGCCATGACGATCAGATCGGCACCCACTTCATCCGCCGTTTCGATGATCTTCCTGTAGATCGTGCCGTGGGCGACAGAAGTTTCGACCCTCACTCCCTCGGGCACCTCCCGCGCCACCAGGCGGGCAAGGGCCGCTCTGGCTTCCGCTTCGGCCTTGTCGGCGAAATCCGACGGAAAGAACGAGCCGACCAGAGAAGTCCCGAAGGAGGGAATCACCGTCAGCACATGCAGGGTCCTGCCCTCCGTCACCATGGAGACAGCTTCCGGCAGGGCCTTGCGCCAGGAGCTTTCATGGTTGAGATCGACGGCCAGAAGTACGTTCTTGCTCATGGTTTCCTCCTTCAGGCGGCCGCCGGACCGGCGCTCCTCGCCCGGCCCTTTTGCAGCATGATCACAAGCCCCAGAAGCAGCAGCGCCGGAATGTAGAAGATTTCCTTGGGCATCCGGTCGCGCCGGGTCAGGATCTGCTCGATCACTACCGGGTTGTCGGGATCAAGCGTGTCGAACTCCTCGTCAAAGCGCTTCTTCAGGGCCGCATCGGGGAAGTTCCAGGCAAAGCCGTTGAAGACCAGCCTGCCATCCTCTTCCATCGCGTCGAGACCCACGTCAAACAGCCGCTCCTCGCCGCTGCCGCCTGGAGCGCCAAGCTCGATCTCGATATTGGTCTGGGTCATGCGATCCGGATCGTCGAAATCCGGCCCGACCAGCTTGAGGCGGATGATCTCTCCCTCGGGCAGTTCCTCAAGCAGCTGGATCGTCTCTGCTCCCGCGCGGGTCTCGAAGGGCGGCGAAACCATGTCTAGCCAGAAGCCGGGACGGAACAGGGTGAAGGCGATCAGCAGGAGCGCCACCGTCTCCCACGCCCGGCTGCGGGTGATGAACCAGCCCTGCGTCGCCGCGGCAAAGAGCATCATCGCGATCACCGCGATGACGAAGACGAATATCGCCTTCATCGGCCCCACGTCGATCAGCAACAGGTCGGTGTTGAAGATGAACAGGAAGGGCAGCAGTGCCGTACGGATGTCATAGCCGAAGCCCTGCAGGCCGGTCTTGATCGGATCGCCGCGCGAAATCGCCGCCGCCGCATAGGCGGCAAGACCCACCGGGGGCGTGTCGTCGGCGAGGATGCCGAAATAGAACACGAACAGGTGCACCGCGACCAGCGGCACCAGCAGGCCCGACTTGGCGCCCAGCGCCACGATCACCGGCGCCATAAGGCTCGACACCACCAGATAATTGGCCGTGGTCGGCAGACCCATGCCGAGGATCAGCGACATCAGCGCCACCAGGATCAGCATGATCAGCAGGTTGCCGCCCGAGAGATATTCGACCAGCGCGCCGACCATCGCATGGGCGCCGGTGAGCGAAATCGCCCCGACGATGATGCCCGCCGCCGCGGTGGCGATACCGATGGCGATCATGTTGCGCGCTCCGGCGATCATGCCTTCTACCGTGTCCTTGAGCCCGCGGGCAAGGTCCGCGCCGATATTGGGCCTGCCGCGGAAGATGCCCTTCAGCGCGTGCTGGGTAAGAGCGATGAAGATCATCGCAAGGCACGCATAAAAGGCAGAGAGCGCCGGCGAGAGCTTGTTCGGCGTCGGCAGGATGGCCCAGAGCAAGATCAGGATCGGCAGCAGGAAGTAGAGGCCGGTCATCGCCGTCTCACCGGCCTTGGGCAGCTCGGTGATCGGCGCCTCCGGGTCGTCCTGCTCGAGATCCGGGCGGCGGGAAGCCAGCCACAGCAGCACCAGATAGGCGGCCAGCGCCAGCAGCGCCGCGGCCATGAAGCTGGTCCCCGGCAGATAGGGGCCGATCAGGGTCATCACGAAATTGGCCGCGAGGATCAGCAGAGCGACGCCGATGAAGCCGCCGATGGTGCCGGCGAGCTTCTGCAGGAAGGTCAGCGAGGAAGGCGGCCTGGTCAGGCCCTTGAGGTCGAGCTTGCAGGCCTCGAGGTGGACGATATAGACCAGCGCGATATAGCTGACCAGCGCGGGCACCAGCGCATGCTTGATCAGGGTCGTGTATTCGACCCCGGTGAATTCGGCGATCAGGAAGGCCGCGGCCCCCATCACCGGCGGGGTCAGCTGACCGTTGGTCGAAGCGGCCACCTCGACCGCGCCCGCCTTTTCGGCCGGAAAGCCCGTGCGCTTCATCAGCGGGATGGTAAAGGTGCCGGTAGTCACCACATTGGCGATCGAAGAGCCGGAATAGAGTCCGGACATGCCGGAAGCGATCACCGCCGCCTTGGCCGGACCGCCGCGCAGGTGGCCGAGCAGGGCAAAGGCTATCTTGATGAAATAGCCTCCGGCCCCGGCCTTCTCGAGAATCGCGCCGAACAGAACGAAGAGGAAGATCATCTGGGTGGACACCGCCAGCGGCTTGCCGAACACGCCTTCTTCCTGCATCCAGAAGTGCCAGATCCCCTTGGTAAAGGAAGCTCCGCCCCAGTTGCCCCCGCCGATGAAGGCATAGGCCATCAGGATGCCCGCAACCACCACCAGCGGCAGGCCCAGCGAGCGAAAGACGGAAATGGCGAGCACCACCAGCCCGACGACAGCGACCATCATGTCGATGCGAACCTGCGGGTGGGAGAAATCTCCGGCGCGGTTGGCGATATTGCTGTCCATCACGATCATGTAGAGGATCGTTCCGGCACCGAGAAAGATCATCGCCCAGTCATAGGCCGGGATCGTGGTGCGGCTGGCCTTTTTCCACAGAGGGTAGGACATGATCGCCAGCACCAGCGCAAACATCAGGTGCACCTTGCGGGAAATCGAGAGATTGCCGATGAACTGGAAAAACTTGATGCCGGTGGCAACCGTGAGGTCAGAGGGCAGGGTCGATGCGATGTAAAGTTGGTAAAGCGCCCAGACAAGGCATATTATCGGTATCAGCCCGCGCTGCCATCCCTGCGGATTGCGTGCGCCGGTCTCCACTTCGGCGGCAAGCTCCTCGGCTTTCGACACGCCTTCGGCTTGAGACGTATTTGTCTCGGACATGGTTTCCTCCCTGGTGGACAGCGCTTATGACCTGAAAGCGACCTGTCTCTTCAGCGCTTCCGGCCGTGGCATTCTGCCCGCGCCGCTGCGCCTTTCTGGTATGTTTTTACTCTTGTCACTTGCCGCACCTGCTGCGCGTCGGCATTCCTGTGCGGACGGGCTGGCGACGATGCCGCCAGCCCGGTTTGCATGAAGGGGCCGGTTACATCCAGCCGCGCTCCTTGTAGTACTTCTCTGCGCCCGGGTGCAGCGGAGCCGACAGGCTGTCGCGAATCATTTCCTCGGGCTTCAGGTTGGCAAAGGCCGGGTGCAGCTTCTTGAACTGGTCGAAGTTGTCAAAGACCGCCTTGACCACCGTGTAAACAACCTCTTCCGGCACGTCGGCACGGGTAACGAAGGTGGCGCCGACACCGAAGGTCACGATATCTTCGTCATTGTTATACATCCCGGCCGGGATCACTGCGCGACGATAATAAGGCGTATCGGCGACCAGCTGCTCGATTTCCGGCGTCCAGGCATTCACCAGATGCGACGGGCAGGAGGCGATCGATTCCTGCGTCAGAGCCGACGGATGACCGACCAGCCAGAAATAGGCATCTATCTTGTTGTCGCAAAGCGCAGCAGAGGTTTCCGACGACTTCATCTGCGCCGCCAGGGCCAGGTCGTCACGGCTCCAGCCCATGGTGTTTTCGATCACTTCCCAGGTGCCCAGGGTGCCCGAGCCGGGATTGCCGATATTGACCCGCTTGCCGCGCAGATCGGGCAGATTCGTGATCCCGCTATCGTCACGGGCAACGATGGTCACCGGCTCCGGGTGCACCGAGAACACTGCGCGCAGGTCGGTGAACGGCCCCTGCTCCTCGAATTTCGAGGTGCCGTTATAAGCATGATACTGCCAGTCGGACTGGGCGATGCCGAATTCCAGCTCGCCGGAGCGGATGGTGTTGATGTTGTAGATCGACCCGCCGGTGGATTCGGCCGAGCAGCGGATGCCGGTTTCCTTGCGCATCTTGTTGACCAGACGGCAGATGGCGCCGCCGGTCGGGTAATACACGCCAGTAACCCCGCCGGTACCAATCGATACGAACTGCTGCTGCTGGGCGACAGCACCCGATGCTCCGAGGACCAGCGTAGCGGTCAAGGCTGCGATCTTGCTGAACTTCATCTTGTTCTCCCTGGTTCAAGTCTGATGTTTCGGATGGCTGAAATCTCCGGCAAATCCGAAACGGATACAACGATATAAAGCCGGATGGTAACATGCTTTTCGCGCATGTGAACCCTGAAAGTCCCGCTTCTTCGCAATACCTGGCACAGAAGCCCGCGACCAAAGGCCGGGATCGCGGTCTGCCGCTCTCGTATCTCTCACTCCTCCCCCAGAAGCTCCCGCAGGATCTCCTCCGTATGCTCTCCGCAGCGAGGCGGAGGGCGTCGGTAGCTGACCGGGGTGCGGCCGAATCTGACCGGGTTGCCGATCAGTTCCACCTTGCCGGTGGCGCTGCCGGGGTAGTCCATGGCGATCTTCATCTCGCGCGCCGCAACCTGCTCGCTGGCAAAGACCTCGGGAATGGTGTTGATCTCGCCCCCCGGCACGCCCACGCGCTCCATGCCGGTGACAAGTTCGGCCCTGGGCATTTCCCTGATCCGAGCGGCCAGCAGCGATATCAGCGACTCGCGATGTGCAAGCCGGTCGCTGTTCCTGATGAAGCGCGGGTCATGGGCCAGTTCCGGCAGACCGATCAGATCGACGAAGCGGGCGAACTGTGCGTCATTCCCGACTGCGACGATGGCATGACCGTCAGCGCATTCGAACACCTGATAAGGCACGATATTGGGGTGCTGGTTGCCGCGCCGCTTCGG
>JALWJU010000063.1 GCA_026997055.1 Paracoccaceae bacterium
AGTTGGACATCGCCACCCGGATCTCGCGCTCGTGCTTTGCCTTGGCGGCGAGGTTCAGCTTCGGCGCGACGGCGGGCTTGTCGAGGTTGATCGTCGGGGGCGCAACCTGGTCGCGGATCGCCAGCACGCAGAACACCGCCTCCACCGCCCCGGCAGCACCCAGCAGGTGGCCGATGGAACTCTTGGTCGAAGACATGGTGGCGCGCGACGCCGCATCGCCCAGCAGGCGCTCCACCGCCGCCAGTTCGATCGTGTCGGCCATGGTCGAAGTGCCGTGGGCATTGATGTAATCCACCGCTTCCGGGGCCACGCCCGCGCGCTTGAGGGCCGCAACCATGGCCCGGTAGCCGCCCTCGCCATCGGCCGAGGGCGCGGTGATGTGATAGGCGTCGCCCGACATGCCGTAGCCCAGCACCTCGGCATGGATGCGCGCGCCCCGGGCACGGGCATGCTCGAGCTCCTCGAGGATGACGATACCGGCTCCCTCGCCCATGACGAACCCGTCGCGATCCTCGTCATAGGGGCGGCTGGCGGCCTGGGGGTCGTCGGCGCGCTTGGTCGATAGCGCCTTGGCGGCGTTGAACCCGGCGATGCCGATCTTGCAGATCGCCGCCTCGGCGCCGCCGGCCACCATCACGTCGGCATCGCCGAGCATGATCATCCGCGCCGCGTCGCCGATCGCATGCGCCCCGGTGGCGCAGGCAGTGGCGACAGCGTGGTTCGGCCCCTTGAAGCCGTAGCGGATCGAGACCTGGCCCGAGATCAGATTGATCAGCGCGCCGGGGATGAAGAATGGGCTGAGCCGGCGCGGGCCGCGCGCCTCGACCATCAGCGTATTGTCGGCGATGGAATTGAGACCGCCGATCCCCGAGCCGATCATCACCCCGGTGCGGCATCTGGCCTCCTCGTCTTCGGGCATCCAGCCGGCATCGCGCACTGCCTGTTCGGCGGCGGCCAGGCCGTAGAGGATGAAGTCGTCCACCTTGCGCCGGTCCCTGGGGGCCATCCAGTCATCGGCGTTGAAGCTGCCGCCGGTGCCGTCGCCCAGCGGCACTTCGCAGGCATATTTGGTCAGCACGTCGCTCGGATCGAAGCGGGTGATCGGCCCGGCCCCGGATTCTCCGGCAAGCAGCCGGCGCCAGGTCTCCTCGACCCCGCAGGCCAGCGGCGTGACCAATCCCAGACCCGTGATGACGACGCGACGCATTGCCTGCCCCCTGCTCCTGCTTCCTCGGCGGTTGTCCTCGCCGCTTGATAGCCCGCGCGGGGGGCACGGGGCAAGTCCAAAGCCGCCGGCGGGGACACGCACGATACGGCTATCGCCCGACCGCCTGCCCCGTCCGCCCTGCCAGCGCCGCCCGGGCCCGGGCCAGGTCCCATTCCACCTGCAACAGCATCCAGAAACCGGGCTCGGTGGCGAAAACCCGCGCCAGGCGCAGCGACATTTCGCTATCCAGCGCGCGTTCGCCGGCCAGCAACGCCGCGAGCGCCGGCGCGCCGATCCCGCTTCGGGCCGCCAGATCCGCGGTGCGCAACCCGCGCGGGGCCATGTAGTCGCGCGCCAGCACCTCGCCGGGATGGCGTGGCGGGCGGGCGGGCTCTTCGAGCGGCAGTTCGGTCTCGAGCCCCGCCTCCTTCCAGGCCGCGAGCCCCCCCGGCATATGCCTGACATCGCGCCCCGCCGCCGCCAGCGCCCGCGCCGCGGCCAGGCTGCGCCTGCCG
>JALWJU010000064.1 GCA_026997055.1 Paracoccaceae bacterium
CCGACATCACCCTGGTTGCGCCCCGGGGCGTGTCGTCCGGGCTGTTTGACCGGGTGAGCGGCGAGCTGGAAGCGGCCCTGCCGGAGGTGTTCTCGCTGCATGCGGTGCTGCCCGAGCCGGAGCCGGCCGGGGAGGTCGGCGGGGGTATGGGCGGGGCTGCTGACGGCAGCGGCGGCGAGGCCTCTGCCGACACGCCCGAATTCATCGCCACCCTGAGCCCCGAGGGCCAGGTGCAGCTGCGCGGCCGTCTGCGCGACGAGACCGAGCGGGAAGTGGCCGAGAGCTATGCCCGCGCCCGTTTCGGCACCGAGGCGGTCCATCTGGCCACCCGCCTGGACCCGGATCTGCCGAAAGGCTGGCTGGTGCGGGTGCTGGCGGCGTTGGAAGGCCTTTCGCACCTGTCCAACGGCTCGGCGCTCGTTGAGCCGGGGCTGGTCGAGATCAGGGGCAATACCGGCGAGCGGGAGGCCCGGGCCGAAATCTCCCGGCTGATGGGGGAAAAGCTGGGGGAGGCCCAGGATTTCCGCATCTTCGTCACCTATCGCGAGGCGCTGGACCCGGTCGCCTCCAGGCCCGGGCCGCAGGAATGCGTGGACCGGATGAACCGGATCCTCGAGGCGCAGAAGATCACCTTCGCCCCCGGCTCCGCCGAAATCACCGCCGAGGCGCGCGACACGATCGACAAGATTGCCGAGGCGATGAAAGAATGTCAGGATGTGCCCATGGAGATCGGCGGCTTCACCGACAGCCAGGGGCGCGAGGAGATGAACAAGGCGCTCAGCCAGGCCCGTGCCCAGGCGGTGCTGAACGCGCTTCTGGCGCGCCGGGTGCTCACCAGCAACCTGGTCGCCCATGGCTATGGCGAGGCCAACCCGATCGCCGATAACGGCACCGAAGAGGGGCGCGAGGCCAACCGGCGCATCGAATTCCGCCTGATCCTGTCCGAACACGAATCCGCTTCCGGAGAGAAGGCGCAGGAGCAGGAGAATGCCGCGGGCGCGGCCGTGCCGGGGGGCGAAAACGGGGATGGAACAGCCGTGGCGGGCGAAGGCGGGGAAGATGCCCCGGCCGATTCGCCTTCATCCGCCATCGGGGACAGGGCAGGGGAAAGCAATTGAACAGAACCGAATTCATCATCGTCACCGCGATCATTCTGTTCGTGGCCTTTGCGCTCGGGTGGTTCGCGCACTGGCTGGTGCACCGCTTCACGAAGGTATCGGGCACCGACATGAACGAGCTCGACAAGATGGCCCAGGCCCTGCACGAGGCCGAGGAAACCCGCGATCAGGCGATTACCTACATGCAGCAGCGCGAGGCCGAACTGATCAGCAAGCTGCACCAGGCCGAGGCCGAGACCAGGGCCGCCATGGAGGGTCTGCGCAACGTGCGCGAAGAGGCCGAGGAACTGCGCGCCTATATCGAGCAGCACCTGCCGCCGCGATGACCCGGCCCCGGCCCGCCGGATGCAAGGGGCGGCGGGAAGAAGGGCGGCGGAGAATCCGTATCCGCCACCGCTTCCGCGACGGCCTCATGTCGTGCGGCTCCTTGCGGCGCATCCCATCTGCCGCCGGCCGTTACCCGGTCCGGCGGCGGTCCATCGTCCGGCCCCGCGGCGGGCGGCAGCATGGCGAAATGGCGAAATGGCGAAATCCTTCGCTCAGTCGGCCCCGCGGAAGGGCTCCACATATTGCAGCGCCATGTCCCAGGGAAAGAAGATCCAG
>JALWJU010000065.1 GCA_026997055.1 Paracoccaceae bacterium
AGGCCGAGGGCGATTACGAGACCCGCGCCGCCGAGGCGATCCTGCCGGGCGAGGAAAGCCGGGCGGTGAGCCGGTCGGAATTCCCGCTGGTGCTGACCCAGGGCGAGGGGCGCGCGGTGGTCGAGCGCTGGCTCGCGGAATCGCGGGTGGCGCGCGACACGGCGCGCTTCTCGCTGCCGATGAGCGACCTTGCCGCCATGGCCGGCGAGGTGGTGGAGATCGACAGCCCCGAGGGGCGCGCGCTCTACCGGCTCGACCGGGTGGAGCAGGCCGGCAGGCTCGATTGCGAGGCGGTCAGGGTGGAGCCGGGCCTTTACGAGCCCTCGGACGCGGTGGAGATCGCCGTGCGCCCGCGCCCCTTCGTGCCCGCCGTGCCGGTTTATCCGGTATTCATGGACCTGCCGCTGCTCACTGGCGGCGAGGTGGCGGACGCGCCGCACCTGGCGGTGGCGGCCGATCCCTGGCCCGGCAGCGTCGCCGCCTATGCCTCGGCCTCCGATTCGGGCTATGAGCTCAACACCCTGCTCGCCGCCCGCGCCACGATCGGCGTCACCGAAAGCCCGCTTTTTGCCGCAACGCCCGGCCTCTACGATAACGGCGCGCCCTTGCGCGTGCGCCTGTCGGCGGGCACGCTTTCGTCGGTCAGCCCGCTCGACATGCTCAACGGCGCCAATGCGGCGGCGATCGGCGACGGCTCGGTGGATAACTGGGAGGTGTTCCAGTTCGCCAATGCCACGCTGGTGGAGGAGGGGGTCTATGACCTCAGCCTGCGCCTGCGCGGGCAGGCGGGCTCGGATGCGCTGATGCCGGCAAGTTGGCCTGTGGGCTCGACCTTCGTGCTGCTCGACGGCGCGCCGCGCCAGATCGAGCTTGCGCTTTCCTCGCGCGGGCTCAGCCGACATTACCGGATCGGCCCGGCGGCGCGGCCCTATGACGATCCGGTCTATCTGCACGAACAGCACGCTTTCGACGGGATCGGCCTGCGCCCCTATGCGCCGGTGCACCTGCACGCTCAGCGCGACGGGGCGGGGGACTTGCAAGTGAGCTGGATCCGGCGCACCCGCATCGACGGCGATAGCTGGCAATCGGCCGAGGTGCCGCTGGGCGAGGAGGTCGAAAGCTACCTTGTGCGCGTCCTGGACGGGGCGACGATCAGGCGCGAAGTCACCGTGGCAAGCCCGGCCTTTACCTACAGCGCCGCGATGCAGGCCGCCGACGGGCTCGGCCCGCCCTTCGACATCGCCGTGGCGCAGGTCTCGGCGAGCTTCGGGCCGGGGCTGTTTCGCAGCCTCACGGTGACGGTCTGAGATGCGCCCGCTGGGCCACGGAGACGTCTCGGCCGCCGCCTGCGTGCTGCTGGCGGCGGCGCCGGATTCGCGCCCCCGCCTGCTTGCGCGCCTGCTGGCCGAGGCCGAAACGGCGGACGCCTACCGGCTGGAAACCGGCCGCCTGCACCCGCTCTGGGGCAACGGCTCGCTGATGGGCGCCGCCCTCACCCACGAGCGCGCAAGCGAGCCGGCGCTGGACGATCCCGATTACGCTGCCTGCATGGCGCTGATCTTCGAGGCGCTGATACGCCGGCACCGCCGCCCCCGCCAGAGCGCCCATCCCCGCCCGTGATATCGCCCATCACCGCTTGCCGCTGGCCTGCGCCGCCCATCTGTTATAGTCTGACACCAGACAGGAGGGCAGCATGGCCGATACACGCGCGAAAATCCGC
>JALWJU010000066.1 GCA_026997055.1 Paracoccaceae bacterium
GGGCGGCCGCTCGGGTTTCGCGAATGGAAGCCGGGCTGTGCGCTCGTGGAGGGGCCGTTTGGCGCGCCGGTGCCGGAGGGTGGCGAATGGCTGGAGCCGGAAGTGCTGATCGTGCCGCTGGTGGCCTTTGACCGGCGCGGCGGGCGGTTGGGCTATGGGGGCGGCTTTTACGACCGCACCCTGGAGGCGCTGCGCGCGAAGCGCCCGGTGCTGGCGGTAGGCTTTGCCTTTGCCGCGCAGGAGGTGGGCGAACTGCCGCTGGAGCCGACCGATCAGCCGCTGGATGCGCTGGTGACGGAGCGGGAGGTGATCAGCTTCTGAGGTCGTGTCCGGTGGCGGGCGCCGGGGGTTTTGCACCCCCGGACCCCCGCAGGATATTTGCGGCAAGAGGAAGGGGGATTACCAGTGCGGCGGCTTCTGGTCGGCGAGCGGGACGCTGCCGCCGGCGGCCAGTTCGCGCTCGGCCTCGCGCTCCATGAGCATTTGCAGCCGGTGGGCGAGGCGGGCGATTTCGCTGTCCTGGCGGGCGACGACTTCGGACAATTCGTCCAGCGCGCGGCTCAGATGGGCGACGGTTTCTTCCAGTTCGGTGAGGCGCTGTGTGTTCATGGGGTGGGCATAGGCGGATTTGGCCTGTCTGTCACCCGCTTTATGCGCGCTTTGCTTGCCCCTTTGCGGCCCATCCGCTAGACCCCGCGCCAGCAAGAGGGACAAAGCGCATGGCCAAGCAGAAGAAACAGCCTCGCCCCAGGGCGCAGACGCCAAAGGGCTTTCGCGATTATTTCGGCGAAGAGGTGGTGGCGCGCCAGCAGATGCTGGAGCGGATCGCCCGGGTGTATCGCCTCTATGGCTTCGAGGCGCTGGAGACTTCGGCGGTGGAGACGGTGGAGGCGCTGGGCAAGTTCCTGCCCGATGTGGACCGGCCCAATGCCGGCGTCTTTGCCTGGCAGGAGGCCGAGGTGCCCGGCGGCGGCGCGGGCGACTGGCTGGCGCTGCGCTATGACATGACGGCGCCGCTCGCGCGTGTCTTCGCCCAGCATCGTAACGATCTGCCCACCCCCTACCGGCGCTATGCGATGGGCCCCGTCTGGCGCAACGAAAAGCCGGGGCCGGGGCGGTTTCGACAGTTTTATCAATGCGATGCGGATACGGTGGGCAGTGCTTCGATGGCCGCTGATGCCGAGATCTGCGCCATGCTGGCCGATGCGCTGGAGGCGGTCGGGATCGCGCGCGGCGACTATCTGATCCGCATCAACAACCGCAAGGTGCTCAATGGCGTGCTCGAGGCCGTGGACCCGGAGGGCGCGGTGGACCGCGACGCGGTGCTGCGCACGATCGACAAGTTCGACAAGGTGGGCGCCGAAGGCGTGGCCGAGCTTCTGGGCAAGGGGCGGCTGGATGCCTCGGGCGCCTATATCGAGGGCGTGGGGCTCACCGAGGCGCAGGCGGCGCCGGTGCTGGCCTTTCTCACCTCGCGCGGGGAGAGCGCGGCCGAGACGCTCGCCAATCTGCGCGCGGCGGTGGGCGAGAGCGCGGTGGGGGGCGAGGGGATCGGCGAGCTTGAGGAGATCGCCGAGAGTCTCGCCGCGCAGGGCTATGGGGCCGATCGTGTGGTGATTGACCCTTCGGTGGTGCGCGGGCTTGGCTATTATACCGGGCCGGTATTCGAGGCCGAGCTCACGTTCGAGATCACCGACGACAAGGGGCGCCGGCGGCAG
>JALWJU010000067.1:0-1126 GCA_026997055.1 Paracoccaceae bacterium
GGCCGAGGTTGAGATCGGCGCGGGCGGGGCCTGACATCATGCCGTTGTAGCTGTCGCTCATGCGCGCGAGCAGGTCTTCGTAAACGCCGCGCTGGATCAGCACCCGCGAGGAGGCCGAGCAGGTCTGCCCCGCGTTCTGGATGCAGGCGCCGACGAGGAAGGGGAGGGCGGCGTCGAGATCGGCATCGTCAAACACGACCTGGGGCGATTTGCCGCCAAGCTCCAGCGTCACCGGCACCACGTTTTCGGCCGCCGCCGCCTGCACCAGCCTGCCCACGCCCACCGAGCCGGTAAACGAGATGTGGTTGACGCCCGGATGGGCGGAGAGCGCGGCGCCGGCCTCTTCGCCGAGCCCCGGCACCACGTTCAAGGCACCTGCGGGCAGGCCGGCCTCTTCGGCCAGATGGGCGAAGGCGAGCGCGGTCAGGCAGGCTTCTTCGGCCGGTTTCAGCACCGCCGCGTTGCCCATGGCGAGCGCCGCGCCCACCGAGCGGCCGATGATCTGCATCGGGTAGTTCCACGGCACGATATGGCCGGTGACCCCGTGCGGCTCGCGCAGGGTATAGACGGTGTAGCCGTCGAGATAGGGGATGGTTTCGCCCATGACCTTGTCGGCCGCGCCGCCGTAGAATTCCATGTAGCGGGCGAGCGCGATGGCGTCGTTGCGGGCCTGGGTGAGGGGCTTGCCCACATCGGTCGCCTCGATCACGGCGAGGTCGTCGATGCGCTCTTGCACCAGCTGGCCGATGCGCGTGAGGATGCGCCCGCGCTCGAGCGCCGTCATCCGGCCCCATTCGCCCGTGAGTGCGCCCCGGGCGGCGGCCACTGCCGCGTCGATATCGGCGGCGCTGCCGCGGGCGATGGAGCCGATCTCTTCGCCGGTCGAGGGATCCTCCAGCGGCAATTGCCCGCCTTCGGCCGGGGCCTGCCAGCTTCCGCCGATAAAGACCTTTGTCGTGTCATACCACAGGTGCTTGTCCATGTTCGTGAACCTTCCATTCGGCCGGGATCACCGGCGCTGCCTCGATCAGAGCTTGCGTATAGGGATGGGCGGGGGCGGAAAAGACCGCCTCGGTCGCGCCTTCCTCGACGATTTCGCCCGCCTTCATCCCCAGCACCCGGTCGG
>JALWJU010000067.1:1136-1717 GCA_026997055.1 Paracoccaceae bacterium
CCTGCAGATCGGCCAGCAGGTCGAGCACCTGCGCGCGCACCGAGACATCGAGCGCCGAGACCGCCTCATCGAGCACGATGATCTGGGGCTTCAGGATCAGCGCGCGGGCGATGGCGATGCGCTGGCGCTGGCCGCCGGAAAATTCGTGGATGTAGCGCTCCATGGCGTCGCCGCCGATGCCCACATCCTCGAGCGCCCGGGCCACGCGCGCGCGCCAGTCACCCGGGCGCGTGCCCATCAGGTGGAAGGGCTCGGCCACGAGGCGGGCGACCTTCCAGCGCGGGTTGAAGCTGCCGTAAGGGTCCTGGAAAACGACCTGGATGCCGGCCCGGAGCCGCGGAGGGAAGCCCGGTCCGACCGGCTCGCCAAAGGCGCGGATCTCGCCCGCCTGGAGCGGCTCGAGGCCGAGGATGGCGCGCGCGAGCGTGGACTTGCCGCAGCCCGATTCGCCCACGAGGCCGAGGCTCTCGCCCCTGTTGAGGCTGAAGCTCACGGAGCGCACGGCGCGAAAGACCGGCGCCGGCCGAAGGCGGGCAATTGCCGCTGGAGGATCCCTCGACCGGCGAAGAGATCGGCTCCAT
>JALWJU010000068.1 GCA_026997055.1 Paracoccaceae bacterium
GGCCGAATGCGGTGCCTGCCACATGGCCTATCAGCCGGGCTTCCTGCCCGCGCGTTCATGGAAGACGATCATGGCCACGCTGGACAATCACTTCGGTGAGGACGCTTCGCTGGATGAGGCCGACCGGGCGCAGATCGAGGCATATCTGGTCGCCAATGCGGCAGACAGGAACGGGCGCACGGGCTGGATGCTGCGCGGCCTTGGCCAGAACGATTACATCCTGCGGATCAGCGAAATGCCCTGGTGGGTGCGTGAGCATAACCATGAGGTTTCTCAAAGGGCATGGGATCGTGCCGGCTCCAAGGCGAATTGCACCGCCTGCCATCGCCGCGCCGAGCAGGGCTGGTTCGACGACGACTGAGCCTTTCGGGGCGCAGGATGCTGGGTCATGTGTCGGGGGGCCAGCCCCCCGCTCCCCCCGGGATATTTCCGGCAAGAGGAAGGGGTCAGGCGGTGAGTCGGGTCGGGGATGCGCCGGTGATCGTGGCGCGGATGATCCGGCCGGCGGGTTGGTCGCTGGAAAAGGAGACTTCGGCGAAGTGCTCGGTGCGGCCGAGGCGCGTACTTTCCATCAGGATGCTGTGGCTCCGGCCGATCTGGGAGGCGAGGTAGCGCGCCACCTGTTCGGCCCCGGCCGCGCGCAGGCGGGCGGCGCGCTCGCGGATCAGGCGCCCGTCCAGCTGCGGCATCCGTGCCGCTGGCGTGCCGGGGCGGGGCGAATAGGGAAAGACGTGCAGCCATGTGAGCCCGGCTTCGTGGACGAGGCGCAGGGAGTTTTCGAAATGCGCTTCGGTCTCGGTGGGAAAGCCGGCGATGATATCGGCGCCGAGCACGATATCCGGGCGCAGGGCGCGCACCTGCTCGGCAAAGCGCAGGGCGTCTTCGCGGCTGTGGCGGCGCTTCATGCGCTTGAGGATCAGGTTGTCGCCGTGCTGGAGGGACAGGTGCAGGTGCGGCATCAGCCGGGGCTCGGTGGCGATGGCCTCCATCAGCGCCTCATCCACCTCGATCGAGTCGATCGAGGAGAGGCGCAGGCGGGCGAGCTCCGGCACCGCCCCGAGGATGCGCCGCACCAGATCGCCAAGGCGGGGAGCGCCGGTGAGGTCGGCGCCCCAGGAGGTGAGGTCCACCCCGGTCAGCACCACTTCGTCATAGCCCCGCTCCACCAGCCGGCGGATCTGCTCGACCACCACGTTTGCGGGCACCGAGCGAGAATTGCCGCGCCCGTAGGGGATGATGCAGAAGGTGCAGCGGTGGTCGCATCCATTCTGCACCTCGACATGGGCGCGCGCGCGGGTGCCGAAGCCGTCGATCATCGGTGGCGCGGCCTCGGTGACTTCCATGATGTCGCCCACCTGCACCCGGTCATTGGCGCGCGCGAGGCGGGCCCAGGTGGCCGCGCGCATCTTTTCGCCATTGCCGATCACCGCATCCACCTCTTCCATGGCGGCGAAGGTGTCGGGCTCGGTCTGGGCGGCGCAGCCGGTGACGATCAGCCGCGCGCCGGGATTTTCGCGCCTGAGCCGGCGGATCTCCTGGCGCGCCTTGCGCACCGCTTCGGTGGTGACGGCGCAGGTGTTGAGGATCACCGCGTTGTCGATCCCCGCCTCGGCGGCAAGGCGCTTCATGGCTTCGGTCTCGTAGGCATTGAGCCGGCAGCCCTGGGTGGAGAAGACGGGCGCCGACATCACAGGGCGTCCAGGAAGTCGGCGCTC
>JALWJU010000069.1 GCA_026997055.1 Paracoccaceae bacterium
GCCTGCCTCTGCCGGGCTGTCCTACTGCTCCATGCCGAACCACTTGCGGCGGATTCGCTCATAGGTGCCGTTTTCGCGCAGTTCCAGCAGGGCGCGGTTGAATTCCTCGGTCAGCGGGCTGTCCTGGGCGAAGGCGATGCCATAGGCCTCGCGCCGGAAGACAGCGCCGACCAGCTGCCCCTTGCCCGCGCCCTCGCTCTGGAGATACCAGGCGAGAATCGGGCTGTCGAACACCACCGCGTCCAGTTCGCCCGCCTCGAAGGCCGCCAGCACTTCCTCGAGATCGGCCATGCGCCGGTGGGCGATGCCGCGCTGGGCCAGATAGGCGCTGGCGGTGGAGCCTTCGGTGGTGGCCACGCGCTTGCCTTCGAGGTCGCCGACGCTCTCGATCGCGCCGGAGATGGCCTGCACCGTCATCGCCGTGGTGATCTGGGCGACAAAGATGGAGACAACGAACAGCGAGGCCACCACCAGCAGGACCGAGAACACCCGCCCGGCCCGAGACCGGGCCACGCGCTCCTCGAAGCCGCCATTGACCACCAGGTTCAGCGCCCACCAGAAGGAGGGAAACAGCGCCTCGCGCGCCGGGCGGTCGAAATATTCCTGCCGGCCGCGCTCGAACCACCACATCAGCATCCCGCCCGCCAGCAGGAACAGGAAGGCAATGCCGATCGACGCCGCAAGCTCCCAGCGCAGCAGCGCGCCGAGGATCGAGCCCGCGGCCCCCTCGCCCGCCGGCACCATGATCTGCAGTCCCGCGTCGAAGATCGGCTGGGTGAAGTCCAGCGCCTTCTCGCGCTCGGCGGTGATCGAGATATTGGCCACCGCCCCGTCCACCGCGCCGCCCTTCACCGCTTCGAACATGGCCGGAAAGGAAGGCTGCATCCTGAAGCCGATTTCGCGGCCGATCTCCTCGGCAATGGCGCGTGTCAGGTCGATGGAAAAGCCGGTCAGTTCGTCCCCCCGGCGCATCGAGAAGGGGGGGCGCTCGACCGTGGCCATGACCAGCGGCGCCGCCTGCCGGGCGGGCGTGCCTTCCGGTGCCGCTGCGCCCTGCTGCGCCAGGGCCGGATCCGGGCGCAGGAATGCCAGGACCGCAAAAAGGACAAGCCAGACTATTGCCAGATATCGCACGCGCCCCTCCCCTCTGTCGTCGCGAAGGCGGATACTAGCGCAAAAGACTGGACCTGTGGAGTGCTTTTCGGCATTGAGGCCGGGCGGGACAGCCGGGGAGAGAATGATGGCAAAAGACAACAGGCCCGGGCGCCAGCAGGTGCACACCCTGCTGGTGGAGCTGGGCCGCAAGGCGGGCGACGGCCTGCCCGAAGGGGCAACCGGCGCGGCGATGGTCTGCTATGCCGCGGGCGCGGACGAGGCCGAAGCGGTGCGCGAAACCGTCGCGGTGCTCAGGCAGGCCGGGCTGGCGCCGCTCGAGGTCTCGGGCTACGGCACGCTTTCGGAGCGGCTGGCCGAGGGGCACGACATCCCCGGCGAGGAGCGCCGGCTGATGGAGCGCGCGCTTGAGGAAAATGCGGTGATCATTGCCCAGATGACACCGTTTTTCGACGAAGAGGGGTGAGGCGGAGCGGGGTGAGGCGGAGCGGGGTGAGGCGAAGCTGGCGGAAGAAGGGCGCCGCGGACGGCGTGCCCGGTCTTTCCCCTCCGCTTTCAGGCGCTCATGGAATGGGCCAGAGAGCGCGCTTCCACCCCGCT
>JALWJU010000070.1 GCA_026997055.1 Paracoccaceae bacterium
GCCGAGAGCAAGGCCGAGCCGCCGCGCCTTCCTCTGAGGGCGACGAATTCGCAGCCGCGCGGGCGGGCGGCAAGCTCGGCCTTGCTCTCCGCCGCGCCGACGAAGCCGACCGGGAAGGCGAGGATCAGGGCCGGGCGCGGTGCGCCCGCGTCCAGCAGTTCGAGCAGGTGGAAGAGCGCCGTGGGGGCATTGCCGATCGCCACCACCGCGCCTTCTAGGTGTGCGCGCCAGAGTTCGACCGCGGCGGCCGAGCGGGTGTTGGCGATTTCGCGGGCGAGCGGCGGCACGCGGGGGTCGTTCAGCGTCACGATGACCTCGTTTGCGGCCGGCAGCAGGCGGCGGATCACGCCCGCGGCGACCATTTCGCAATCGCAGATGACCGGCGCGCCGGAGGCCAGGGCGGCCTGGCCCGCCTCGAAGGCGCGCGGCGAGAAGGCCAGCCGGTCGGCGACCTCGACCATGCCGCAGGCGTGGATGACGCGCGTGGCCAGCCGGGCCATGCCGGGGGGGAAGCGCTCAAGCCGGGCTTCGCGGGCCACGGTGGCGAAGCTCTCGGCATAGATCGCCGCCGGCTCGCGCAGGTATCTGAGTGGCCGGGCGGTCATTTGCGCCGCGCTGATTCAGGCCCGTGCGGGTGCTGGGCGTGGGGGTATGGCGGGTGGTGGTGATGGTGATGGTGGTGGTCATGGGCGTGGGCGTGATCGTGCCCGTGATCGTGATGGTGGTGATGGTGGTGGTCCATCTCCAGCCGGCACTCGCCGGTGCAGAAATCCTCGCACAGGTCGCAATCGGCCACGTTGGAGCCCGGCGCCTGCGCCCCCTGCCCCTCCACATGGTGGTGGTGGCTCTCCTGCGCCGCGCCCATTTCGGCCTCGAAGCCGAGAATCCGGGTGCGATACTTGCAGGTGCCGCAGGTGGGCGGCACCGCCTCGCCCAGCTGCTCGGTGACGCGCTCGGCGAAGGTTTCGAGCACGCCGGGGTGGTCGTTGAGATAGCCGGCCTTGACGAACTGGATCTCCGGGTGCCGGGCCGCGACCCGGTCGGTGAAGCCATGGATGCGGTCGATCAGGATGCCGGTGAAGAGGAAATAGGGGAACACCACGATGCGCTTGTAGCCCAGCCTCGCGGCGTGTTCGAGCGTGGGCTCGACCAGCGGGAAGGTGACGCCGGAATAGCCCACTTCGAGCCAGCCGAAGCCCATGCCCTCCTGCAACATGCGCGCGAGCTTGGCGACATTGCCGTTGGCGTCCGGGTCCGAGGCGCCGCGACCGATTACCACGAGGCAGGTTTCCTCGAGCGGCACCTCGCCGAGGCGCGCATTGGCGCTCTCGACCGCCTCGCGCACCCGGTCGCCGGCGGCGGCGAGCATCCCCGGGGCGAGGCCGAGCTCGCGGCCATAGGTGACCTCGATACCGTGCTCGGCGGCGTAAGTTGCCAGCACCGTGGGGATGTCGTTCTTGGTGTGCATGGCGGCAAAGAGCATGCCGGGCACGGCGACGATGCACTCGCAGCCCGCCCCGCGCAGCTTGTCGAGCCCTGCCCGGATCACCGGATTGGCGAATTCGAGATAGCCGTATTCCACCGGCCATTCGGGGGGCAGCAGCGCGGGGAGCTTTTCGGCCAGCCGGGCGAATTCGTCCACCGCCGCCTGGCTGCGCGAGCCGTGGCCGCAGATCATCACGCCGATGCGGGGCGCGGGGGTGGGGTCGGG
>JALWJU010000071.1 GCA_026997055.1 Paracoccaceae bacterium
TGCCGGAATGGTCGAAAATCACCGCCAGATGGGTGGGCGCGTCGGCGCCGGTCTGGTCGGCGATCTCCTTGAAGAGCATGTTGCAGAAGCCCGCCACCGCCCCCACCGGCAGCCCGTCGGAGCGGCGCGTGAGCGGCGGCAGGGCGTGATAGGCGCGGAAGATGAAGGCCGATCCGTCGATCAGATGCAGGTGGCACCCCTTGCCGAAAGTCATCGCGTCCCCCTTGTCCGCGTGGTTTCTCGCTGCCCGGTTTTGGATTTCCCGCAAACACGGCTATGCTGGGCCATAGCAGATTGTCCTGCCGGGGGGAAACCGTTCGTCACGGCCGGCTGCGATCCCGTGGAGAAAACAGCGCGAAAGGAGTATGAGGATGAAGTGGATCAAGAGGATTCTGGCCGTCATCCTGCTGGCAATCGCTGCCTTTTTCGTCTGGAACTGGTTCTTCGGCCCGCTGAAGGCCAAACGGCAATATGCTCAGTTTTCCAAGGCGATGGCCAGTTGCACGCCGCTCGATCAGACCGTCACCGCAATGATGCGCGGGCTGCGCCTGACCCGCTCGGTCAAGGGGGCCGACGGCGAGACATGCGGGATCGAAATGCAGGCCCTGGCGCCGGACCCGACATTCCTCGTCTGCGACCTGCCGCTGGAGCAGATGCCGGAACTCGCGGCGAGTTTCCTCAGGCAGAATGACAATATCGGCCTGTTCGGAATCACCCGGGTATATATCGACATCGCTTCGGATGATCCGTGGCAGGTCGCCATGAACAGCCCTGCCTGCCGGATCGAGAAGCGTCAGGACGCAGGCTCTTAAGCGGCTTCTTCGCCCTGCTGCCCGTACACATAGCGGCAGTCGCAATAGGGGCATTCGACCCAGCCGCGGTCTTCCGGGATCTGCAGCCAGACGCGCGGATGGCCGCCACCCGCGCCGCCATCGCAGGCGATCTTGTGGCTTTCGACAATCTTCGTCTCCGGGGCGGGGGTGGTCATGGCTGGCTCTCCGGTTGGCTTGCCTGCGCATGATACCAGCATACCGCTGGGCGGCAAGCACAAGCCGTGCGGCCGGGCGCCGAATTTTCCGCGAAAATTCGCGTCCCCCGCATCCGCGCGTTCAGTCGGAAAACAATCCCTCGGGCTCAAGTATCTCACGCGCCTTTTCCTGCGACAGCCCAAGAAATCCGGCCAGGGCGGCCACGTTTTCTTCGGGGCTGGCGGTTTCGCGCAGGCGGTAATAATCGCTGAAACCGGCATCGCGAATCCGGTCGCTTTCGAACAGGACATCGGCACGGACGGTCGGCAACAGCCGCGCCAATGCATCGGGCGGGGTGCGCTCGCCGGCCAGCCCGACGCGCATCGCATGCCCCACCAGGTATTCGTCGCTGAACTGACTCTCCACCTCCAGCAGGCGGGTGCTGGAGCGGTCGGAATAGAAGTCGTGCATCATGTCGATATTGTTCGGGTCCATGCAGATCACCAGCCGGTCGGTTTCGAAATACTCAAACAGCATCCGCATCAGCGCGCGGCGGTGGCGGGTGCGCTTGCCGAGCGTGGACTGAATGCCGCCGAGGTCGGGCAGCCAGCAGCTTTCCTCGTCAAACAGGTATTCGACTCCCGGCAGGCCGGTCGCCTGGCGTATCCGCTCTACCAAGCGCTTGCCCACATGCCATTTCTTGGCCACGACAATCAGCAATTCGCGCTCGCGCCCGAGCGAGGATTCCACCTCCCAGAAGCGCGGGGCGAAGCGCTGGCCGATGCGCCCGCGTCCGGCGAGGAACCTGTAGAGATTGCGCCCCTCGTTGGAGATGTCGAAATCGACCCCCTCGCTCGCATAGAGCGCACCGAGGCGCTTTTTCAGCTCGGTCGCTTCGGGGCTGATCTTGCGGGCAAATAGGAAATCCTGGCTCAGGAGCAGGTCGTAGTGGTCGTTGTAGAAAGTGACCGGCATCCCGTAATCGGTAAACATCAGGAAGGTGAGCGTGCGGGTGCGGATCTCCTTTTGCGGCACCAGGTGGTTGACCAGGGTCTGAAAGAAGGTCTCGTCCGGGATCCAGGTGGTGCGAAAGAAGCGCACCACGTCCCGGCGCTTGCGCACGAAGTCGAGGATCATCTCGATCGTGCGCCGGCGCAGGCACCACCACTGGCTGCCGATCATGATCTGCAGATCCTCGGGGATGCGGCGCCTGAGCCCGAGCTTCTTCTGCACTTCGAGCGATGCGTAAAACAGCTTCTTGTGCTTGCGCTCGTTCAGGAAGTGGCGGTAGATCAGCCGCTCTTCCTTCATCCCGGTCTTGATCCAGTCGCTTTCGAAATAGTCGAAGCTCTCGATGTAATCCACATCGGCGCTTTCGAGGTATTCGTGGGCGAATTCGGCCGACTTGATCGCCATGCAGTCGCCCGACACCATGTAGAAATGGGTTGCGCGCGGAAATGCGTCCACCGCCGCCTCTACCGCCTGCAGGGTCGCCTCGACCAGCGACCACTCGCCCCAGCCGCAGCGGATGCGCCTGCGGGCGAAGGCGACCGCCGGATTGTCCGCGAGCCCCTTGCGGATGGCTTCATAGTCTTCGGACCTTGCCGAAGCGTCGAAATGGATCGCCACCACGTCGCCGGCCGCCGTCAGCTGCCTCGCCTGGGCAATGATCGCCTCCGGGTCCTTGTGGCACAGCAATATGAAGGCGATTTTTGCCATTATGGAAACAAAACCCTTGGCTTACCCCGCATTGTCAACATAGATAGCGTGAACGGACATTGAATAAACAGGGTTTCTTTGCTTTTTTGTTAAGAAAAGTCGCGTAGTATCCGGGCAGGCAGCGGAGGCAGGCACAGATGGGATTCCCGGGAACCTGGATGACCGAAAGCGAGAGCATGGTGTATCGGGTAGTGCCCAAATGCGCCTGCTCGACCATCGGCCAGATCATGTATTTCTCCGATCACGGGAAATTCTTCGATGGCGATATCCATGACGCGACCAGCGGGCTGCACAAATGGTCGCAGGAACAAAGCCAGCCGCTGATCGAGGCCAATGTAAAGGCCCACAAGAGCTATGCCTTTACCGTGGTGCGCAATCCCTATACGCGCATCCTGTCGAGCTTTTTCGACAAGATCTGCGGCATCCAGCGCAACGGCAAGCGCTACCGCGGCAATCTGGTGCCGCTCCTGATCCAGAAATACGGAATCGAGGTGGGCAGTCCCGAGGACGGGTTCGAGTTCGACCAGATCAGGAGCTTTCGCCGCTTTCTGCTGTTTGCCCGCGACACGATCCGCTGGCGCCGGCCGATGGACCCGGATATCCACTGGTCGGCAAGCTCGGGTCATGTCTCCACCTTCATCATCAATGGCGGGCGCTACGATCACATCTTCTGGACCGAGAAGTTCAACGAAGGCATGCAGCAGGTGCTCGACGCGGTGGAAACGCCGCACGAGGTGGACCTGGCGAAAATACCGCGCTTCAACGAAAGCGAGGGCCACGGGCCGAAGCGGGCGCATCCGGTCGAGGACTATTTCGACGATCTGTCCATGCACCTGGTCTACGAGATCTACAAGCGCGACTTCCGGCTGTTCAAGTATGATTTCGAGGATCCCTCGAACAAGATGCCGGTGGGCGAGATCGACCTCGAGGAAGTGCACGCCAAGCTGGGGCGGTAGCAGCCGCGGCAAGCGGTGCGGGCCGTCGGGCATGGCCCGGCCCGTGGTGAGCCTGTAGCGATCTTCGCGGAAATCGCCCCCGCCCGGCTGCTCAGGCGGCTTTGCTCGACGGGCCTTCGGTCAGCACCGTGTGCAGGATCGCCGGATCGTCATTGGCCCGAAGCTTGGAGCAGGTGGCGCTGTCGCGCAGGGTGCGGGAGACAAGTGCCAGTGCCTTGAGGTGGTCCACGCCATTGCCTTCGGGGGCAAAGAGGGCAAAGACCAGATCCACCGGCTGCCGGTCCACCGCCTCGAAGTCGAGCGGGGTCTCGATCCGCACGAAGGCCCCGGCAACCCCCTCCAGCCCGGCCAGGCGGGCATGGGGCAGGGCCACGCCCTTGCCCACGCCGGTGGGGCCCAGCGCCTCTCGCTCCTGCAGGGCGGCGGTAACCGCACTGCCGTCCAGCCCGTAAGTGGCGGCAAAGATATCCCCCAAGTCCTGGAACAGGCGCTTTTTCGAGGAAATCGTATGGATGACTTTGACCGCTCCGGGCCGAAGAATGCTTGCTAGGTCCATGTTATCCCATTTCACTTTCAGCCCGGCGCATTCTCCGCGCACGGCGGCGCTATGCTGTGTCTCCCGGGTCGATCCAGCCTATATTGCCGTCATCCCGGCGATAGACCACATTCACGCCATTCGTCTTTTCATTTCGGAACACCCAGACGGGCGCCCCGGCCAACTCCATCTGCATGACCGCCTCACCGACCGACAGCCGGGCGATGGGAGTTTCCATCTCGGCAATGATCATCGGTTGCAGGCTGTCGGGCTCCGATTCTCCGGCGCCGTTTTCTGCTGCGAGGATATAAGAGGCCCCGCCGAAAACTTCAACCGGGTTTGCGCGCTGGCGGTGGTGGTCCTTCAGCCGGCGCTTGTAGCGGCGCAACTGCTTCTCCATCCTGTCCGCACATTGTTCGAAGGCGGCATAGATCTCGTGGGCCTGCCCCTTCGCCTGGGCCAGCAGCCCGGTGGAGAGATGGACCACCGCTTCGCAGATGAACGCCCCGCCATTCCTGGAAAAGACCACATTGGCGCTGGTCGGGCGCTGGGCGTATTTTCTGACTACCTCACCGAGCTCCTGCTCCACATGACTGCGAAGGGCTTCGCCAATGTCGATCTGCTTGCCGCTGATTTGGTATTTCATATCTGCTCCTGATTGATGGGGAGGAAGATGCGGGGCGATTTCTGCCGCGCCCTGCCTGCCATGCGGCCACGGGACTTCGCCGCGCCGGGGCGCGTGGGGAGACGGGCTGGGAGAGGGTCACGCATCATGCGTATTTGGCGTCAAGCGGCCCCCTCTTGTCAACCATGGGGAGAGATGCCGGAAGACGAGATCAGGAGATCCTGAAATTTTCGCCCAGATAGACGCGGCGCACGTTTTCGTCGCGGATCACCTCTTCGGCCGTGCCGCTCATCAGCACCACGCCGTCATGCAGGATATAGGCCCGATCCACGATTTCCAGGGTCTCGCGCACGCTGTGGTCGGTGATAAGCACGCCGATGCCGCGCTCGGTCAGGTCATGCACCAGGCCGCGAATCTCGTCGATCGAGATCGGATCGACACCGGCGAAGGGTTCGTCGAGCAGGAGGTATTTCGGATTGGCGGCGAGGCAGCGGGCGATCTCGACCCGGCGCCGCTCGCCGCCCGAAAGCGCCAGCGCCGAGGCGTGGCGCAGGTGGGTGATGGAAAAATCGCTCAGAAGCTCTTCCAGGCGCTCGCGCCGCTTGTGGCGGTCCTTTTCGGCGATTTCGAGGATGGCGAGGATGTTGTCCTCCACATTGAGCCCGCGAAACACGCTCATCTCCTGCGGCAGGTAGCCGATGCCGGCACGCGCGCGGCGATACATGGGCAGGTAGGTGATGTCGCGCCCGTCGATGGTGACCTGCCCCGCATCGGGGCTGACCAGCCCGGCAATGGCGTAAAAGCAGGTGGTCTTGCCCGAGCCATTGGGGCCGAGAAGGGCGATGATCTCGCCCCGGCGGAGCTCCATCGACACATCGCGGATCACCGGCTTCTTGCGGTAACTCTTGCGCAGGCCGACGATTTTCAGCCCGGCATCGCCCCGGGTGAGCGAAAGATCCGGGGAAGAGGCCATCTCAGTCGCCACCGGTCTGCAGGATAGTCCTGACCCGGCCTTCCAGCCGCCCGGCACCCCGCTCCAGATCGACGATCAGGCGATCCGCCGAAAGCGCATTCCGCCCCTGGGTCAGGAGCACCCCGCCGGTCATGATGATGCTGGCGTCGTCGATCGAATAGACGGCGCGCTCGGCCTCGGCCGCTTCGGCGCCGCTGACCAGCGTCACGCCCCCCGAAGCGATCAGACGCGAGATCTGCCCGGTGGCATCTTCGCCGGTGGCATATTCGACCCGCACCAGCCCGGCGGAAATGCGCATTTCGCCCTGGCCGATCAGGACATTGCCACGAAATTCGGCGCTGCCATCGGCCTGATTCACCTCCAGCGCATCGGCGGTGATTTCGATCGGCAGCGAAGCGTCATGGGCAAAGGCGCCGAAGGCCACCGCCGTACCCTGGGCCGCAAGCGGCGCGGACGCGAAAATGGCCAGAAGGATCGCCAGAACCGCCACAACACTCTTGTTCATCCGCTGATCCTCATTCGTTTTCGGCAAGCCGGGGCATGTATATCATCCTTACACCCTCATTGAAAACCAGAAGGTAGGCACCGGGCGCATCGCCGCGTCGTTCCAGCGCCACCCGGCCGGCGCTGATCTCGCCGCCGGGGCCCCGGGCCTCGACCGGGCCGATGCTCTCGGCCCAGGTCCGGTCCATGCCGGCGCGCAGTCCCTCGGCCTCGATGTGGTAACCGGTGGAGCTGTCGAGCACCACCCCGCCGGTCATGGTGAGCATGTCGGCGCTGCGGTCCACATCAGCGCGTCCGGCACTTATCTGCACCTCGCCCCCGTCCGGGGTGGCGATCTCGGCGGTCAGGCCGATCATGGCGAAGCTGGCCGGATCGTCCGGGGCAGGTTCGGCGGTGGCGGCAGAGAAGGAGAGCGCCGCCCCGTCCTCGGTGACACCGGAAAACCGCGCCCCGCTCACCCGCTGGTTTCCGGCCAGATCGTCCAGATCCACCTTGGCAAAGGCCAGGGCGCGATTGGGGTCGATGGTACGCGCGATCAGAAACATGGTCGAGAGCAGCACCAGAGCCAGCACCGGCAGCAGGACCCTGAGCCAGGCGATCAGGCGCGAATAGGTGTTGTCATGGGCGGCCATATCGGCTCCACGGCGCAATTGGGGGTATGTTCTGAACTTAGCACGGGATGGGCACATTCCAAGAGCTTCCAAGGGCGACGGACAGGCACCGGCGGGGCCTTGCCGGGCGAAGCGGCCCGCGGGCGGCTCAATGGGCGAAAATGTCGATCTCCGCCCAGCCTTCGAGATCCAGCAGCGCGCGCTGGGGGAGAAAGCCGAAACAGGCCTCGGCCAGCGCCATGCGCCCCTCGCGGGCGAGGCGCTCGTCCAGCACCTCGCGCAGGCGGTGCAGGTAGAGCACGTCGGAGGCGGCATAATCGAGCTGCGCCTCGCTCAGCTCTTCGGCGCCCCAGTCGCTCATCTGCTGGAACTTGCTGATATCCACCCCCAGAAGCTCCGCGAGCAGGTTCTTGAGCCCGTGGCGGTCCGTATAGGTGCGCACGAGCTTGGAGGCAATCTTGGTGCAATAGACCGGGGCGGCCAGGGTGCCGAAGGCGTGATACAGGGCGGCGATGTCGAAGCGACCGAAGTGAAACAGCTTCAGCACCTGCGGGTCGGCCAGTATCGCCTGCAGGTTCGGCGCCGTACGCTGCCCGGGGGCGATCTGCACCAGATGCGCCTCGCCGTCGCCCCCTGACATCTGCACCAGACACAGCCGGTCGCGGTGCGGGTTCAGCCCCATGGTCTCGCAGTCGATCGCCACCACCGGGCCGAGATCGAGCCCGTCCGGCAGGTCGCCCCTGTAGAGATGATTGGCCATATGGTCTCTCCAGTTTGCCCCGTGATACGCCGGGCGCGCGCGCGGTTCAACGCACAAAGGCTTTGGCAAAGCGCGCGACTTCATATAATGATAACGCAATGTGACTATATGAGCCCGGCGCGGGACCGGGCCTGACAGGGAGGAACAGATGCTGGAAGGCTGGAAGGAAATCATGCTCGAAAACCCCGCCTTTTATCTCGGCTGGGG
>JALWJU010000072.1 GCA_026997055.1 Paracoccaceae bacterium
ATATCGGCATGATGCTGATGGCG
Source organism: Paracoccaceae bacterium (assembly GCA_026997055.1). GTDB lineage: Bacteria > Pseudomonadota > Alphaproteobacteria > Rhodobacterales > Rhodobacteraceae > JAAEUB01. The sequence continues at coordinate 24 of JALWJU010000072.1, forward strand.
GGCCAGAACCCGCTGCAGCTGGCGATCCAGCAAGGCACCCAGATCACCCAGGTGATCGGCCCGATGGGGGCGGCGGGGGCGGCCAGGTCGCTCGGCGCGGCCTTCATGAGCATGCTGAGCCCGATCAACCTGGCCACCATCGGCGGGATTGCCGCCGGGGCTGCCATGATGCAGTGGCTGACCGGCGCGACCGAACAGGCCGAGACCTTTGCCGACGCCGTCGAGCAGCTTGGCAGCGCGGTCGATGATTACCGCGCCATCGTGGACGAGGCAGCGGGCAGCACCGGCAGCCTCGCGGAGCGGTTCGGCACCGGCACGTCCCAGGCGCGCGAATACCTGCTGGCGCTGGCAGAGGTGAAGCGGCGCGAAGCCCTGATCGGGGCGGCAAAGGCAGGAGAAAAGCTGACCGGGCCGATCAGGGTCGAAGACGCGACCTACCGGATGCGCCTGATTGCCGATCAGTTCGGCATTGAAGACCCGGTGATCGGAGCCGGCCGCATGGCGCGCCGCGCCATCATTGCGCCGGTGATGGCCGCCTATCGGGAACTCGACGCCACCGCCAATGCTTCGGTCGCCGAGCAGATCGCCGCCTGGGAGCGCACCTATGAGGCGGTGCGCGCGGCCTCCGAGGCGGTGGACGGGGTCAGCGAGGCGGAGAACGAGCGCCTGCGGCTCATTGCCGAACAGATCCTGCGCCTGCGCGAATTGCAGGCCGCGGATGAAGCGGCGGCGAAGACCAGCCAGAATGCCTGGGCCGAATATTATGCCTCGCGCCAGCGCGGCGCCGAGTTCCTGGCCCGGACCAGGGAGCGCGAGCGCGCCGCGCTGGCGGCGATCTACGGGCAATATGTGCAGACCCGGCAGGAGGCCGAGGCACAGAGCCGCGCGGCCGAGGACCTGCTGGGCAAGCTCACCCGCCAGAACGCGCTGCAGGAGGCAATCCTGCGCCATGGCGAAGGCAGCGCCGAAGTGGCCCGCCTGCGCGCCGATGCCGAGCGGGCGGCCTTCGAGGAAACGCTTGCCAGCATGGATGTCTCCGAGGCCCTCAAGGATGAGTTGCGCCAGGCCTTTGAGCATGGTCAGGCGCTGGCCACGACCGACATGGCTTCTCCTATCAGCGGCGCAGCGGACGAGGCTGAACGGCTGGCGAACAATCTCTCGGTGGCGGCACAGGCGCAGATGGCGCGCGACCTGCAGCGGCGCTTCGACATCGCCTCCTATGGCGCTGCCTCAGCCGAGATGCGCCGGAGAATTCTCGAGGGCAACATCAACCCGATCAAGCCGCCGCGCAGCGGCCAGGGCCGTGGCGGCGGGGCGGGCACCGATCCCACCGAAAAGCTGCTTTCCTCCCTGCAGCAGGAGATCGACCTGCTTCGCGCCCTCGACCCGCTCGAGCGCGAGATGATCAGGCATCGCGAGGCGCTCAAGGGGGCGACCGATGCCGAGCGGCTGGCGGTTCGCAGCCTGGTCGAGGAGCGTCTGGCCGAGCAGGAGGCTCTGGCAGCGCGCGAGCTGTTCACCGACACGCTGTTTGATGCCTTCGACCGGCTGATCATCCAGGGCGAGAGCTTTGCCGACGTGATGGACAGCGTGCGCGTGGCGATCCAGCGCGCCGCCCTTCAGGCGATGCTGCTGGGCGAGGGACCGCTCGCGCGGCTCTTCGGCATGCAGGCATCGGGCGGGCTC
>JALWJU010000073.1 GCA_026997055.1 Paracoccaceae bacterium
CAGCAGGGAGAGCACCTGGAGGCAGTCGAACCGGAAGGCGGCCGTCTCAATCATGGCGCGCCAGCCACTGCCTGACCAGGGCGATCAGCGCCCCGGCCTCCAGCTCCACATGGCGCTGGTAGGGGGCGCTGATCAGCACCTGCCCCGGGCCGTGGCGAAATCCCTCACCGCCGCCCGTCTGGTCGAGATAGGCGAGCCACGCCTCGCCCTTCAGCGCCGCCACCGAGGTGGGATCATCCCGACTGATGGCCACCTGCCGCAGGAGGATGGAGAGCTCGGCGGCCAGCCGCGCCGAATCCCCCGTCTGTTTGAACCGCGCCTCGATCCGCGCCAGCTCCGCCAGCGCACTCTGGCCCACCGGCTGACGCCGCCCGGCGGGCCGCCGCAGCCACCAGACCAGGGCCGCCAGGAGGAGCAGCACCACCAGCGCCACACCCCACCAGCCCGGCGCCGGCGGCCACCAGGAGACCGGCGGCGGCAGATGGATGTCGCGCAGCTGGGCCAGTGGATCCGGCGAGGCGCCCTGCATCAGCGCAGCCCTCCCAGACGGCGGCGCAAGGTCTCGGCCACCGCCTCATGGGTGGCCAGTTCGAGAAACTTCACCCCGTGCTGACGGCAGAAGCCGACCAGGGCCTGGCGCCGCGCCTCGAACTGCTGGCGATAGGCCAGGCGCGCCCGTCTGGCCGTGGTGTCGATAGCGAAGATGCGGCTGCCATCGCTGAGGTTGTAGCGCCCCGGCGGCGGCAGCTCGCGCTCCAGATCGTCGTAGATGAAAGTCGCCACCACATCGTTGTGTCGGGCCAGATAGCCCAGGTGGCGCTCGCCATCGGCGTCGAGATGGCGAAAATCGCTGAGGATGACCACCATGCTGCCGGGCCGCGCCACATGGCGCAGACGCCGCAGGGCGTGAGTCAGGGCGGCGGGATCGGTCCGGGCCACGCGGGGCGGATCGATGAGTGGCTTGAACAGCCGCAACACCCCCCGCTGACCGCCATGGGGGCGCAACTCGCGGTGGCGCGCGCCATCGAAGATGAGGCCACCGACCCGGTCGCCACTCTCCACCGCGCTCCAGGCCAGCAGGGCGGCCACTTCAGCGGCGATCACCGATTTGAAAGCGCCGCGGGTGGCGAAGCGCATCTCGGGGCTCTGATCGACGAGAAAGAAGACGGGGCGCTCCCGCTCTTCACGATAGAGCTTGGTGTGGGTCCGGCCGGTGCGGGCGGTGACCCGCCAGTCGATGGCGCGGACATCATCCCCCGCCTGGTAGGCGCGCACTTCGTCGAAATCCATCCCCCGGCCCCGAAAGGCGGAGAGATAGTGGCCCGCCATCGCTGTGCCGACCCGCTTGCCGGCGCCGGGCAGCAGGCCGTGGCACTGACCCCGCAGCTTGACCAGGTGGTTGAGGGAGACACTCGCTCCCCGGCTCTGTGGCGTTGCCGGCTTGGCCATGGACTAGGGCAAAGGAATTCGCTTGAGCAGCTCGGCGATGAAACGGTCCGGTGTCACGCCGTCGGCCTCGGCCTCGAACGAGAGCAGCACCCGGTGGCGCAAGACGTCGGCGGCGACGGCGTGGATATCCTCCGGCGAGACGTAGTCCCGCCCCGCCAGCCAGGCGTGGGCGCGGGCGCAGCGGTCCAGCGCGATGGTGCCGCGCGGGCTGGCTCCGAACCGCTGCCACTCGTCCAGATCCTCGCCCCAGGGGCGG
>JALWJU010000074.1:0-402 GCA_026997055.1 Paracoccaceae bacterium
CCGGGGAGCAAGGCTCGCCGGCGGTTTTTCTTCGTGTCGGAGCCGCTTCAATCACCGCCCCAGCGAAATTTCGCCGGAGCCGGGTACTCGGGCCGCGTGCCCGTCCACCTGGACAAAGGCGAAAACCATGGAGCAGCTTCAACAGCTTACCGATCCCACCACCCGCATTTCCCGCAATATCCGCATCCGCGCGGCACGCCTGGCGCGCTCGGGCGCCGTGCCGGGACTCGACGGCGAGGACATCGAGCAGGAACTGCGCCTCGATCTCATCAGGCGCGCGAAGAACTTCGATCCGGAAAAGTCATCGTTCGACACTTTCGCGGATCGTGTCGTCGCCAATCGCGTGGCGTCGCTTGCGAGCGCCACAAGGGCCATGCGCGCAGAACGGGCCATGCTGTGTAT
>JALWJU010000074.1:412-1704 GCA_026997055.1 Paracoccaceae bacterium
GTGTATCGACGCGCCAGTCGGCGACGACGACGAGGGACTGACCCTCTCCGACGTCCTGCCCGAAGCCGCCGCGCTCGATCCCGTCGATGAGTTTTCGCTCGCCCATGGCCCCGGCCTGCGCGGCGACGTCGGCAGGCTCATGGCGGCGCTCTGCCCGGCGACCCGGCAGGTCGCGATGGCCGTCAGCCAGCTCAGCATCTCGGAAGCGGCGCGCACGCTCGGTGTGCATCGCAGCACCATCTACGAACGTCTGAGCAGAATCCGCGAGATCGCGACCGAGATGGGCCTCGACGGGTATTTCGAGACCGCCCCGACAGTTGCGGCTCCGCACCGGTAAGTGAGGGCAAGCACTCAAGCCAATTCATGCCGGGCCTTCGGGGGAATGAAAAACCCTCAGGGAAACACCCCGACCGCGAGCTCCAGGGCGGCGTCGGGCCCGGCAGCAGACACCTTACGGACGACCCCTGGGCAAGACGAAAAGGAGCAGAACGATGTTCAAGAGCCCCCTCGAAAAACTCCGCCGGTCACACTGGTCGGCATCATTTCCCGATACCATCGCCGTCCCGGCGCTGGCCGAACGCCCGGCGCGTACCCGCCCTCTGGACCGTGCAAGCATCGACGACATTGCCTTTGCCCTCGTCGCGCTTGAGGAAGAACGCCGCACCCTCGGCCAGACCATCATGGCACTGGAGGATGTGGTGCGCATGGCGCGGCGTCAGGGCGCCAAGGGTAGCGACAACGCCGTTGCGGCCGCCGCCCGCGACCTGGAGGCGCACAAATGAGCGCGCCCTTCCAACCTGCCCCGCTGAAGATCATCACCGCCGATGAACGCCTCAAGGAGGTGCGCGGCATCAAGGGCGTGCTGACCGGCATCTCCGGCATCGGCAAGACCAGCCAGCTCTGGACGCTTGATCCCGATCGCACCCTGTTCGTCAATCTCGAGGCCGGCGAACTCGCCGTTCAGGGCTGGCCGGGCGACGAAATCCGGGTCCGCGACTGGGAGCGCGCCCGCGATCTCGCCTGCTGGATCGGCGGCCCCAACCCGGCGATGCGCGAGGACCAGCCCTACAGCCAGCGCGACTATGACCGCGTCTGCGCCGCCTTCGGCGATCCGTCCCTGCTCGACAAGTACGAAACGGTCTTCGTCGACTCGATCTCCGTCGCCTCGCGCATCTGCATGCAATGGTGCAAGGGGCAGCCGCAGGCGCAGTCGGACCGCAGCGGCAAGCTCGACCTGCGCGGCGCCTATGGGCTGCTTGGCCAGGAAATGATCGGCTGGCTCACGCATCTGC
>JALWJU010000075.1 GCA_026997055.1 Paracoccaceae bacterium
CCTCGCCAGCGACGAGAAAGACCCTGAGCGCGCCCCCCGCCATCAGCGTGCAAACAGAAACAGGTCGTGTTCCTCGACCAGCCGGCGCACCTCGTCCTGATGCAGGACCAGTACCCCGTCGGCGGCGATGAACATTCCGGCCAGCCCGGCCAGGATCACGCCGCGAACCGTGCGCGGGCCGATCGTGGGCATGTCGATGCGCAGGTCCTGGCCGGTTTTCGCCGCCTTGACGAAGACCCCCCGCCCCCGGCGCAGGTGCCCGGGAGTCTCGGCCACGAATCTGAGCATCGCGTCGGTGCCCTGCAAGGTCTCGATGCCCAGGCACAGCCCCCCTTCCACCACCGCCGCCTGGGCCACGTCCAGCGGCGACAGCGCCACCAGGATGTCGAGCGCGCGCAGCGCGTCCTCGCGCTCGGCCCGGCTCGGGCGGCGCCCCATGGACTTGTGCGGCGGCAGCAGCAGGGACGGCATCACCTCGGGCACCGCCCGCACCGCAAATCCCTCGAGCTCGAAAATCCGGATGACGTGGCGCAGCAGGGCATCGTCCCCCTTCCCCATGGCATCCATCAGCCCGGGCACGAGCTCGGCGGTCCGGGCATCGAAGCGCGCGGGATCGAGCGCCGGGCGCGACAGGGCGCCGGCAAAGACCACTTCGCTCACCCCATGGGCGCGCAACCCCTCGAACAGCGCGCCGAGCCGTTCGAAGGAAGCGGCCAGGTGGGCTTGGCCCTCCGGCACCGGGGTATCGAGCCCCTCGAAGGTCACCAGCAGCGCATCGCCATCGGCCCGGGCGATCATCTGCGGCAACTCGCCGCTTCCGGCGATAATGGCAAGGCGTGGTTGCATGGCCGTCTCCTGGGAAGTCAGGTCATGGGGTCGGTCATGGGGTCAGAAAGCCCCGGTCGCTGCCGGCGAGCACGAATTCGGCGATTTCGCGCACATGGTCGCTGTCGCTTTCCTCCAGCAGGCGTGCGGCGCGCTCCTGAAAGCTGCCCTCGCCGTCCTTGAGCGCCATCAGCGCGGCCCTGAGCGCGGTGATGTCGGCGCGCGCCACGCCCCGGCGCTTGAGCCCCACCAGGTTGAGCCCGTCGAGCTCCCCGCGCGGCCCCTGCACCAGCCCGTAGGGCAGCACGTCGGCGGTGACCATCGAGAGCGCGCCGATGATCGCGCCCCGGCCGATGCGCACGAATTGATGCACCCCCACCAGGCCGCCCACGATCACGTCATCCTCCAGCACCACATGGCCGGCAATGGCCGCCGAATTGACCACGATCACCCGGTCGCCCACCTGCGCGTCATGGGCGATGTGGCAGCCGGCCATGAACAGCCCGTCATCGCCGATGCGCGTGACGCCGCCGCCACCGGCCGTGCCGGAATTCATGGTCACATGCTCGCGGATGCGGTTGCGCGCGCCGATCTCGAGGCGGGTCTTTTCGCCGGCGAATTTCAGGTCCTGCGGGATCTCGCCCAGCACCGCGAAGGGAAACACCACCGTGCCCGCGCCCAGCGAGGTGCGGCCGGTGATGACCGCGTGGCTCTTTACCTCGACCCCCTCGCCCAGCACCACTTCGGGGCCAATCACGCAGAAGGGACCGATGCGCGCATCGGCGCCGATCTCGGCCCCCTCCTCGACGATCGCCGAAGGGTGAATCTGCGCGCTGGGGTCGATCGCCATGGCTCAGCCCTCGCCGCCCGCCCCGGC
>JALWJU010000076.1 GCA_026997055.1 Paracoccaceae bacterium
GGGCTATCTCGCCCGCGCGGCGCTGGCGCGCGGCGCGGTGGAGCGGCTCGACCTGGTGGAGGCGAGTCATGGCGCGCTGGAATGTGCGCGCGAGAATCTCGCCGATCCCCGCGCCGTCTTTCACTGGGCCGATGCGCGCGACTGGCGGCCGGCGGGGCCCCTGGATTTTGTAATCACAAACCCGCCCTTCCATGCCGGCCGCAGGGGCGATCCGGGGCTGGGCGGCGCCTTCATCACCGCCGCTGCCGCCATGCTGGCCCCGCGCGGCCGGCTTCTGATGGTGGCCAACCGGCACCTGCCCTATGAGGCGGTGCTGGAGGGAGCCTTCGGCCGGGTGGAGGAAATCGGCGCTCCGGCCGGAACCGGCCCGGCCTTCAAGCTGCTGCGGGCAACGAATCCTCGCCGCAAGCGGGCGAACATGCGATAACCCTGCCGGATGCGCGGGAAATGCGCGGGAATCGAGGGACAAGATGAGCTTTTCCATCAAGGGCAAGACGGCGATTGTCACCGGCGCGGCCAATGGGGTCGGGCTGGCGATCGCGCGCCATTTCGCCGCCCAGGGGGCGCAGGTAATGGGCGCGGACATGGATGAAAAGCGCCTCATCCAGGAATTCGGCGAAAACCCGGAAGCCGGGGAGGCCGCAGGCCGGGAAAGCGGCGGCAGCCTGCGCTATTTCGCCGGCGATCTGCGCGAGAAGCTGACCATCGCCAACCTGCTGTCGGCGACGGTGGATGCCTATGAGCGTATCGACATCCTGGTCAATGCCAGCCGCCAGGTGCTGACTACCGATCCGCTGGATTGCCAGGACAGGTCGGTGGAGACGCTGCTGGAGCAGAACCTGCTTTCGGGACTGCGCCTGAGCCAGCAGGTGGCAGCGCGGATGATACGCCAGGGCGAGGGGGAGGACGAGGCGGAAAAGAGCTCTCTTGGGGCCATTGTCAACCTGTCCTCCATCGCCGCGATGCGCACCCATCCCGGGCTGCTCGGCTTTTCGGTCGCTTCGGCGGCGCTGGAGCAGGCGACCCGGTCGCTGGCCGTGGCTCTGGCGCCGCACCGGATTCGGGTCAATGCCGTGGCTTTCGGCTCGGTGATGAGCGCCTCTCTGCGCGACGGGCTGCGCGATAACCCGCAGGCACGCACGGAGATAGAAGAGGGCACCCCGCTGGGGCGCATCGCCTCGGCGGGCGAGGTGGCCGAAGCGGCGCAGTTCCTGGCTTCGGACGGGGCCGGCTTCGTGACCGGGCAGATTCTGTGCGTGGATGGCGGGCGCGGGCTGGTGGATGCGGTCGCCGTGCCGCTGCACTGAGGCGCGCGCGGCGCGCGGCGATTTTTCTGCGAAAAATCGCGCCTCCGGCGGGAGTATTTTGGGAAAGATGAAAGGGAAGGGCGAAGGCGACATGGAGGAGGGGATGCAGGAGGAAAAGCGGAAGGCCTCGGCGTGGTTTCGCGCGCTTCGCGACCGGATCGTGGCGGCCTTCGAGGCTTTGGAGGAGCGTGCCGGAGGAGAAGGGCCCGCGGGGCGGTTCGAGCTGCGCGAGACCGAGCGCGACGGGGGTGCGGGCGGCGGCGGGCTGAGGGGCGATGGCGGTCTATACCCACATCGATCGCCACCAGCTCGAGGTCTTCCTCGCCGCCTTCGACCTCGGCCAACTGCTGGCCTTCGAGGGCATCCGCGAGGGGGTGGAGAACACCAACTAC
>JALWJU010000077.1 GCA_026997055.1 Paracoccaceae bacterium
GCATTGGAATCTCCTAGGGTGTGATACTTGCAATGTAAATACAATAGATACACAAATCAAGAGGCCGCATAATGGCAAAGCAATTTCCCCAATCCCTTCAATTTCATCTCGACAGCGGCACGACCACGCTCGCCTGGTGCTGGCGTCTCACTCGCAATGACGGGACGGTGTTCGGCTTCACCGATCATGACCGGCCGCTAACGTTTGACGGCACGATTTTCGAGCCGGAATCAGGCTTCACCGCCTCGGAAATCCGTTCCGGCTCCGACCTGTCTGTCGATGCGCAGGAGGCAGAGGGCGTGCTGACCTCCACCACCATCACCGAAACCGATATTCTTGATGGCCGCTGGGACAACGCCACGGTGGAGATCTGGCGCGTCAACTGGGCCGACACCGCCAGCCGCGCCCTGCTGCGCCGCGGGGCCATTGGTCAGGTCCGGCGCGGGCGGCTGCATTTCGTGGCGGAGATGCGCTCGCTGGCGCATGTGCTGGGCCAGACCATCGGGCGGACGTTTCAGGCGAGTTGCGATGCGGCATTGGGGGATGCACGCTGCGGCGTTGATCTGAGTGCTGCGGCTTTCAAGGCATCGGGCACCGTGGTTTCGCTGTCCGGTGATCGTAGTTTTGCGGTTTCCGGCCTCACGGGCTTTGCCGAGGGCTGTTTTGCACTCGGCACCCTGCAATGGCTGACCGGTGCCAACACCGGACGCAAGACCGAGGTGCTGAGCCATTCTGTTTCGGGCGCAGACGTAATCATCACTTTGCTCGAGGCCCCCGTGCGTCCGATTGAAGTTGGATACATCTTCAACATCTTCGCCGGTTGCGACAAACGGTTCGAAACCTGTCAGGCCAAGTTCACCAACGCCGTCAATTTCCGAGGCTTCCCCCATATCCCGGGTCAGGACACCATCATCCGCTATGCAGCCAAGGGCGATGCAAATTCGGGAACGGTGTTATGAGCCATAGCCAGACCACTCCGGCGCGCATCGTCAAGGCCGCCCGCCGCTGGATTGGCACGCCGTATCACGATCAGGCCTCGGTACGCGGTATCGGTTGCGACTGCCTCGGCCTGCTGCGCGGTGTCTGGCGCGACGTTGTGGGGCCGGAACCAATGCCCGTGCCCCCCTATTCCCGCGACTGGGGCGAGGCGGGACCGGTCGAGGTGTTGGCCGAGGCCGCGCGGGCGGCAATGCAGGAACTGGATGTTGCGGAGGCCCGCACCGGCGACGTCATCCTGTTTCGCATGCGCGCGGGCGCGATCGCCAAGCATGTCGGTATTCTGTCCGGTACCGACAGCAGTGTGCGCTCGCACCGCAGCGGGCGCTCTTGCCGCAGTGCGTGCTCGCACTTCATCCATGCCTATGAGCGCACGGGTGTGATCGAGGAATATCTGACGCCCGCCTGGCAACGCCGGATCGCCTTCGCCTTTCGTTTTCCTGTGAGGTAAACCATGGCTTCCATTCTTCTCGCCTCGGCTGGTGCCGCCATCGGTGGCAGCATCGGAGGTGCCGTCCTTGGCGTGTCGGCCGCCACCATCGGCGGCGCGATCGGTTCCTTTGCAGGCTCGATGATCGACAGCTGGATTGTATCGTCACTCGCCCCCGGGCAGCGCATCGAAGGCCAACGGCTGGAAAACCTGACCCTGACCACCTCGACCGAGGGGGCGGTAATTCCGCGCATCTACGGGCGGATGCGAATCGGCGGCAACATTATCTGGGCAACGGATTTCACCGAAACGGTGAACACGACCACGCAGGGTGGTGGCAAAGGTGGCGGGCCGAAGGTGACCACCACGGCCTACCTCTATTCCGCGTCTTTCGCGGTGGCGCTTTGCGAGGGACCCATCACGGGCATCGGGCGCATCTGGGCCGATGGAAAGCCGCTCGATCTATCCGGCGTCACATGGCGGCTCTATACCGGCGACGAGACCCAGCAACCGGACCCGTTCATCGAGGCAAAGATGGGCACCGGCAATGCCCCCGCCTATCGCGGCACGGCCTATGTGATGTTCGAGGAATTGCCGCTGGAACAGTTCGGCAATCGCATCCCGCAGCTGTCTTTCGAGGTGTTTCGCCCCGTTATCGAGCCCGACACCGCCGAGGGCATGCTCCGCGCCGTCACGCTGATCCCCGGCACCGGCGAGTTTGTCTATGCCACCGAGGGCATCTCGCGGGGCTCGGGCGGAAACACCACATCGGAAAACGTCCATACCACCAACGCCGTGCCCGACATCGTGGCGGCGCTCGACCAGTTGCAGGCCGCAGCCCCGAATATCGAGAGCATCAGCCTCGTGGTCAGCTGGTTCGGCACCGACCTGCGCGCCGGAAACTGCCTGCTCAAACCCGGGGTCGAAAACGTCACCAAGGTGACCACGCCAAAGAGCTGGGCCGTGAATGGCGTGGTACGGTCTGCTGCCCATGTGATCAGCCTCGTTGGGAGTGGTCGCGGCGCCTATGGCGGCACACCGGTGGATTTCGCCGTGGTGCAGGCGATTCAGGAGATCAAAGCACGCGGGTTGCGGGTCACCTTCTATCCGTTTTTGCTGATGGATATTCCTGCGGGCAATTCGCTGCCCGACCCATATTCCGACAACGGGGCCAATGTTGGACAGGCCACTTACCCGTGGCGTGGCCGGATCACCTGTTCTCCGGCGGCGGGCTATGCCGGAACCGTGGACAAGACCGCAGCTGCCGCCACGCAGGTTTCCGCCTTCTTCGGCAATGCGCAGGTATCCGACTATGCCGTTAGTGGCGAAACCGTCTCCTGGACCGGTGGCACCGATTGGGGCTACCGCCGCATGATCCTGCATTACGCCCACCTCTGCGCCGCGGCAGGTGGGGTTGATACCTTCCTGATCGGCTCGGAGCTACGCGGGCTGACCACCATCAGGGATGGGGCCACGAATTATCCGGTCGTATCCGCACTGAAGCAACTGGCAACCGATGTCGCCGGTATTCTGGGAGCCGACACCGCAATCAGCTACGCCGCCGACTGGTCGGAATATTTCGGGCACCAGCCGACGGACGGGTCTGGTGATCTGTTCTATCACCTTGACCCATTGTGGTCTGATCCGAACATCCACTTCATCGGCATCGATAACTACCTGCCCCTGTCCGATTGGCGCGACGGGTTTGATCACACCGATGCACAGGCGGGCTGGGGTTCGATCCGTGATTTGGATTACCTGCGCAGCAATATCGAGGGCGGAGAAGGGTTCGAGTGGTTCTATGCCTCGGAGACCGATCGCGCGGCCCAGATCCGCACACCGATTACCGACGGAGCTTACAACAAGCCGTGGGTCTTCCGTCCCAAGGATATACGCGCATGGTGGAACAATGCGCATTATGACCGACCGAGCGGGGTTGAAAGCGCAACGCCGACCGGCTGGGTTCCGCAATCCAAACCCGTCCGCTTTACCGAGCTCGGCTGCCCCGCTGTCGATCGTGGCACCAACCAGCCCAATGTGTTCTATGATCCAAAGTCGGCAGAGAGCGCCTTGCCGCACTTTTCGCGCGGTTGGCAGGACGAGGCGATCCAGCGGCGGTATCTGGAGGCCATGCTGGGCTATTGGGGAGATCCGGCCAACAACCCGACCAGCAGTGTTTATGCCGCCCCGATGATCAACATGACCGAGGCCTCCGTCTGGACGTGGGATGCGCGGCCCTATCCGGATTTTCCGGCCCGCGAGGATGTCTGGGCCGATGCACCAAACTGGCGGCTTGGACATTGGCTGAACGGTCGGCTCGGGGCTGTCGGTCTTGGCGCACTGGTGCGCGAACTCTGTCGCCGCGCAGGGCTGGATGATGCCCTGATCGACGTGAGCGCGCTTTCCGACACGGTGCCGGGCTTCGTAATTTCTGCTCTCGAAAGCCCGCGTGCCTCGATCTCGACGCTGGCGCGACATTTCGGGTTTGATGCGGTGGAAAGTGGTGGGGTGATCCGGTTTGTGGCGCGTGGGCAGCGGGCGATATCGACTATTGCACCAAACGACATGGTGGCGAATTCCGGCGATATCATGGAACTGACCCGCGGGCAGGAAACAGAACTGCCGCAAGCGCTCAAATGGCAATTGGTGCGCCCCGACGAGGAATACGATGCCGCCACAGTCGAGGCCCGCCGCGTTACGGTGGAAGCGGCCCGCGTGGCCTCGGAGAGCTTCCCGCTGGCCGTGTCGCTGGAAGAAGCCGACCGGCGCTGTCGCCGTGCGCTGATGGAAGCGTGGATCGGGCGCGAGACATTCATGGCCAAATTGCCACCCTCAAACCTGTCGCTCGATCCCGGTGATGTTGTCAGCCTCGCCAATGACGGCCACCTGATCGATTATCGCATCACCCGCATCGGTGACGCCGGCGCGCGGGCCATCGAGGCGATCCGCACCGACGCCATGATTTACGACCTGCCACCCGGGCAATACCGACCGGCCAGCCTGCCCGGGGCCACTGTTTATGGTCCGGCAGAGGTCGCCCTGATGGACTTGCCACAAATTTCCGACGCCATTCCGGCGCACCGGCCATATGCGGCAGTGTTCGCCAAACCATGGTATGGCACGGCCGCCGTCTGGCGCAGTGCCGACACTTCGGGCTTTGCCTTGCTGGATACCATCGGACAGATCGCGCAGATTGGTGCGCTGGTTGCCGATCTTCCGGCCGGTCCGCTCGACCGGTTCGACCGTGGCAATGAACTGCTGCTGGATGTTTCCTCCGGCACACTGACCAGCATCACCGACACGGAACTGTTTGCCGGAGCCAATGCGCTGGCGGTAGAGAGCGCGTCCGGCACTTGGGAAGTTATCCAGTTCGGCAATGCGGCACTGGTTGCTGCAGGCCGTTATCGCCTGACCCGCCTGCTTCGCGGCCAGCGTGGCACCTTTGATGCCATGGGCAGCCCCGCACCAACCGGAGCGCGGGTGGTGATACTTAGTTCCGGCATCCAGCCGCTCTCCATTGCCGAAACCGATCTGGGTCTGCCGTGGAACTGGCGTATCGGCCCGGCAAGCGCGGCCCCAAGCGATGCCATCATGCAGGCGCAGAGTTTCACCCCGAACGGGCGCGGCTTGATGCCCTTCGCACCGGCACAATTGCGGATGCGGCGTGAGGTGAACGGCGATCTGGCTCTGCGCTGGCTGCGGTGCGACCGCTCGCTCTCGGCCGACAGCTGGGTGCTGACCGATGTGCCTATGTCGGAAGCCACCGAGGCCTATGATCTGGAATTTTTGGACGGGGCAACTGTCAAGCGATCCTTGACCGTTGCCAACCCCGTCTTCACCTACACCGCCGCCATGCAAAGCACCGATTTCGGCGGGCCGGTTAGCAGCCTCTCGGTTCGCATCTATCAGATCGGTGCGCTCGGTCGGGGTGTGCCGCATTTTGAGACCCTCGCCATCAAGGAAAGCCTATGACCAATACCCCGAACCTATCCTTGCCTTACCTGGCGGCCGCGCAGGCGCAAAAGCATGTGACCGTCAACGAGGCGCTGAGCCTGATCGATGCACTGGCCCAGATCGCCATTACGTCTGTCGGGGCAACATCTCCGCCCGCCACACCCACCGAGGGGGATCGTCACATCATCGGCAGCGGTGCCACGGGCGCATGGTCCGGCTGGGACAACAGCATCGCGCTGTTTTCCGGCGGAGCATGGCTGCGCCTGATCCCCCAGACCGGCTGGATGGCGTGGGATGTGTCAGCTAGCGAGCTTCTGGTCTGGAACGGGTCCGCGTGGGTGTCCTTCGTGCCGAACCTGCAAAACCTCGCCGGTGTCGGCATCGGCACCTCCTCGGACGCCACCAACAAGCTGGCGGTTTCCGCTGCCGCAACTCTGCTCAATCACGCCGGCAACGGCCACCAGCTCAAGATCAACAAGGCGGCATCCGGTGACACCGCCAGCCTGTTGTTCCAGACCAACTGGTCAGGGCGCGCCGAAATGGGCACGGCGGGCAGTGACGATTTCGTCCTCAAGGTCAGTGCCGACGGCAACACGTTCCATGAAGCGATGAAGGCGGACGGCATCACCGGCGCGGCCAGCTTTCCGAACGGCATGGACCCCGAGCGCCGCAGCATCGGTGGCCTGACCAAGGGTGGCGGCACCGACTGGTGGGGGCCGGCCGACCCCTTCACCGTGAGTTACAGCACCGGCTCGCAGCAGGCCCTGTCGCAAAACCGGATGTATTTCATGGCGTTTTTTGTCGATCGCCCGTTCCAGCTGCTTGGTGCGTTTGTCGCCTTGCACACCGCCTCGACCACCGCAGGGGCTTTGCTGCGCTGTGGCATCTACCGGCTTGGCGCGCCCAATGGCGACAACTGGGATATCGGCGCGCGGGTGGCGGATTTCGGGACGCTGCCGGCCGACGTGGCGGGGCACAAAATCTTCGATCTGACCACACCACAAACCCTGACCAAAGGCTGGTACGTCACCGCCATGGGCGTGAGCGGTTCCGGTGCATATGCCCGCTACGGTCGCTGGATGACACCCGGCCTGACCCGGTATTACCCGCACAGCAGCGGTACCAGCGCCTATCCCCGCGTCGTCGCTCCGCAAGTCTACCTCTATGAAAACGGCAGCAACGCCGAGATCACCGACGGGCTGCCTGCTGCCTGGACCACCAATCCGGTTAGCACCATGACCTCGACCAACAACTGGGTCTACCAGATGGTCTTCCCGAAGTGGCGCGAAGTCTGATCCCCCCCCGAACAACAAGGAGACAATATGACCCCGCCCAAACTTGAAGCGGGCTTTGTGCGCATGCCCGAGGATGAATTCGAAGCCATGCTGGCCCGCGCCGCCGAACAGGGCGCACGCCGTGCCTTGGCCGATGTTGGTCTCGACGGCCCCGAAGCCGCTATCGACATCCATGACCTGCGCACGTTACTCGATAGCCTGCGCATGGCGCGGCGCACCGCCTGGCAGACCATCGTGCGCCTAATCACCACCGGCCTACTGCTTGCCCTGATCGCGGGAATTGCCGTGAAGCTCAAACTGTTTGGCTGAAGCAACCTCGACACAATCTATCCCGATCACACACCCGCCAACCGGCGGGTTTTCTTTTGGAGGAAACCATGACCACTCATTACTACGCCGACTGGCGCGACGTGCCGGAAAAACTCTGGCGCTGGTCGAATTTCAGCCCCGAGGAAATCGCCTGTCGCGGCGATGGCACCATCCGTATCAACGAGCCGGCGCTCGACAGGTTGCAGGCCCTGCGCGACCGTCTCGGCGTGCCGCTGATCGTGCATTCCGCCTATCGCAGCCCCGCTTATAACCGGCAGGTCGGCGGGGCCAAACACTCCATGCACCTGCAAGGCGCGGCCTTTGATATCTCCATGGCCAACCATGATCCGGAGAGTTTTGAAGCGGCGGCGCGCGAGACCGGCTTCACCGGCTTCGGCTTTTATTCCCGCCAGAACTTCATGCACATCGACACCGGCCGCGCCCGCCAGTGGGGCGACCCGTTCCCCCTGCGCAGCTCGAGGTTTGCCGATGAGCCGCCACGTCTGCGCGAAACCCTGACGGAATCCCGCACCATGAAAGGCGGCGGCGCCGCCGGTGTGGCCACCATCGGGGCGGCGGGTGTCGAGGTGGTGCAACAGGCCGTGGCCGACACCCAGTCCGCCCTCCAGCCGCTGATCCCCTATCTTGACACCCTCCGCTGGCTGTTCATTGCCGTGGCCCTGATCGGCATTGGCGTCACCATCTACGCCCGCTGGGACGACTGGCGAAAGGGGCGGCGCTGATGGGCGCGTTGATCGCTTGGTTCACCGGCAGCCGCCTCGCGCTGGCTGCCGGAAAATGGGCTGCCATCGCCTTCACAACAA
>JALWJU010000078.1 GCA_026997055.1 Paracoccaceae bacterium
CGCCAGGGGGGAGGGCACCCGGGCGGGGCTGGACAATCTGGCCGGGCTGATCGCCGAGCGGCTGAAGGTCGACACCCCCGTGTGAGCCCTGCACGCTCGGGCGCGATGCGCTTCCGGGCCGCGCATGGGCGGCACTGGTGCGGGCACCGGGCCGGGCACCGGGCTGGTCACCAGGGGCGCTCTCGCCGGGCTTGCCGGTCTGGCGGTCCGGAGCGGTTCTCTGCACGCCATCTCTCCTTCGGCGGCTGCGAGGCAGTGGCGCCGGCAGAGCCGGCCGCGACCTCGGGGTGTCCGGTCTGCAGACAGGGCCGGCGATATTTCGAATGCAGGCAAACCGGGCCATTTCCGCCACATGGCGGCCCCAGTCCTGCCTTTTCGTCTTCTCAGGTCTGTTGCGGGCGTGGCACTGGGGCCCGCAACAGATTCTGGAGCATATCATGGGCAGATTGTTGAAATCCTTCGCAGCCGAAGAGAGTGGCAATGTCGTGATCGACTGGGTGGTGCTGCTGTCCGGCTCGATCCTGCTGGCACTGTCGGTAGTGGCGACGGTGAGCGCGAATCTGGACGACATCACCTCCGACACGTCCCAGCAGATGCGCTCGATCGAGGTGGGCAGCTCCGGGTGAGGGGGGCGGTGGTCCGCGGTCGGGGAATCCCGCTCCCCGGCCCGCATTTCCCGGCCTCCGCTCCCGTCTCCGTCCTCACCCCTGTTCGGGCTCGATCACGCGCAGGCGCAGCTCGCGCAGCTGTTCGCCGGTGGGCTCGCTGGGCGCGCCCATCATCAGGTCTTCGGCCCGCTGGTTCATCGGGAACATGATCACCTCGCGGATATTCACCTCGTCGGCCAGCAGCATCACGATCCGGTCGATGCCTGCCGCACAGCCCCCGTGCGGTGGCGCGCCATACTGGAAGGCATTGACCATGCCGCCGAAGCGCCTGCGCACCTCTTCCTCCGAATAGCCCGCGATTTCGAAGGCCCTGAACATGATCTCGGGCTTGTGGTTGCGGATCGCGCCGGAGAGGATCTCGTAGCCGTTGCAGGCGAGATCATACTGAAGCCCGCGCACCGCGAGCGGGTCGCCCTCCAGCGCCTCGAGCCCGCCCTGGGGCATGGAGAACGGGTTGTGGTCGAAGTCGATCCTGCCCGTCTCCTCGTCGCGCTGGAAGATCGGGAAATCGACGATCCAGGCAAAGGCGAAGCGCTCCTCGTCGATCAGCCCCAGTTCGCGGCCGATCTCGTCGCGCGCGCGCCCCGCGAAGGGCTCGAATGCCTTGGGCCTGCCGCCGAGGAAGAAGGCCGCATCGCCCACGCCCAGCCCCAGCTGCTCGCGGATCGCCTCGGTGCGCTCGGGGCCGATATTCTTGGCCAGCGGCCCGGCCCCCTCGATCCCCGCGCCCTGGTCGCGCCAGAAGATATAGCCCATCCCCGGCAGGCCCTCCTTCTGGGCATAGGCGTTCATCCGGTCGCAGAACTTGCGCGAGCCGCCACCCGGCGCCGGGATGGCGCGGATCTCGGTGCCTTCCTGCTCGAGCAGTTTGGCGAAGATGGCAAAGCCCGAGCCGCGGAAATGCTCGCTCACCACCTGCATCCTGATCGGATTGCGAAGGTCGGGCTTGTCGGTCCCGTACCACAGCGCCGCATCGGCATAGGAAATCTGCGGCCAGTCCCGATCGACCTTGCGGGAGCCGCCGAA
>JALWJU010000079.1 GCA_026997055.1 Paracoccaceae bacterium
AAAGCGCCTGAGCCCGCCCTGCTTCTTCCCGGCACCCGTGCTTGGCAAACTCCCCGGGCAAAAGCCCCGGGCGCGGCCCGAGCCAGCGCCGGCGCCGCCACCCTGCGCACCCACCCTGCGCGCCGTTTCGTCGATCCCGTGCCGGCCACCGCGTACAGGCAGGCCTTTCCCACCCCCTCGGGCGTGGCGACGAAGAAGGTACCGGCCGAGAGAAGCCCGTCCGAAGCGCCTGATTTCACATGCCTTTACCTCGCTCATGCGCGGCTCTGGCTGCCGGTCGGACTTCGCTTTCTCAGACCGTCGAGCGCGGCCGGGGGCGGCAAGCTGGCACAGGAGACGCCCCCCGAGCCGCAGGCGCTTCGTGCCGCAGGCATCTCAAATCCGCGCGGCACATCCTATCGCGGCCTGGCCCGATGCAAGACCGCCGTCATTTACCGGCACGTCTGGCGCGCGCAGGACCTGAAGCTCCCGCCTTTTCAGCTCCGCCGTCAGCCGCTGCAGCAGCCGGGCATTCTGCAACACGCCCCCGCTCAGCGCCACCTGCGAGAGCCCTTCCTGCCCGGCCAGATGAGCGGCTTTCCGGGCCAGGGCCGAGGCAAGCCCGTCATGGAAGCGCGCGGCGATCGTTTCGGCAGGCCTGTCGCGCCGGAGGTCGTCCAGAAGCGCCACCCACATGGGCGCCCAGTCCAGCACTTCGCCCAGGCCCACCGGATAGCCGCCGGCCCCGCCCGGCGCCCGCTCGGCCAGCGCCTGAAGCCGCATCGCCGCCTGGCCCTCATGGCTCTGGCGGTCGAAGCACAGGCCCAGCGCGGCGGCGACGGCATCGAACAGGCGCCCGGCCGACGAGGCAAGGGGCGCGTTCAGCCCCTTGGCGATCATCTGCAGGGCGGGCTTCCAGGGTTTTTGCGAAAGCAGGGCGAGGCCCGGCCCGGCCGCCGGGCCGGCAATCAGCCGGGCAGCTTCCTCCGCCCCGAAGGCATGCTGGAGATGCGCCAGAAGATTGCGCCAGGGCTCGCGGCTCGCCGCATCGCCTCCGGGCATGGGCACCGGCGCGAAATGGGCAAGGCGCGCGAAGCCGGAGAAATCCGCGCGCAAAAACTCGCCGCCCCAGATCGTGCCGTCCGCCCCCCAGCCCAGCCCGTCGAGCACGATCCCCAGCACCGGCGGCGCGTCGGGCGGCAGGCCGGCGGCGGCCATGGTGGCGGCGACATGGGCGTGGTGGTGCTGGACTTCGACCAGCTCCAGCCCCTCGGCTGCGGCCATCTCGCGCCCCAGGCGGCTCGCGAAATAGCCCGGATGGGCATCCACGGCGATGCGTTCGGCGCGGGCGGTGGCCATGTCGCCGATATGGGGCGAGAGCATCGCCCGGCCCTCGGCCATCAGGCAGAAGGCGTTCTTGATGTCGCCGCCCATGGCCAGGACCGGCGGCAGGTCGCCAAAGCCCCGGTGCAGGATCAGCGGCGCCGGCGCCAGCCCGCGCCCGTGGCGCAGCACCTGGGGGCCGAGCGCCGTCATCTGCACCACGCTGTCATCCACCCGGTGCACCACCGCGCGGTCATGGCCGAGAAAGGCATCGGCCACCCCGCCCAGGAGCGCGCGCGCCTCCTCGTCGTCGGTGATCTGCGGATCGCCCGACGCATTGCCCGAGGTCAGCACGATCGGCCCTTCGAGCCGCGCCATCAGCAGGTG
>JALWJU010000080.1 GCA_026997055.1 Paracoccaceae bacterium
CCTCCTCGGCCACCTCGGCCAGCGCCACGCGGCTGAGCGAGGGCGCGGGCTCCTCGGCCTTGCCGAAGGCGAGCGTGCTTTCGCACAGGTTGACCGCGCGCGAAATCGAGCTCACGAGCTTGGGCGCGGCGCGCTGCACGCCCGGGTCGCGGCTCGCCTCCATGCGGTCGGCGAAAAGCTGGGCGGTGGTCAGGATATTGCGCAGGTCGTGGCTGATGCGGGCCACCGCGCCGCCAAGCTGGGCGAGGCGCTCCTTCTGCTTCAGCGCGCCGGTCAGTTCGGTCTGAAGGTCATGCAGCGCCTCCTCCGCCTCGCGCAGTTCCCTGACCCGCGCCCTCGGCGTGATGATGCGCCTTGCATCCTCGGGAGCGCGGGCATAGGCCTGCATATGCCCGACCACGCTTCCGATCGGGCGCACCATCAGCCGGCGCACGGCGAGGAACAGAAGCAGCGCCGTGATCGCCGAGATCACCGCCGACAGCAGCAGGATATTGAGCCCGTAATCGAGCATCGCCCGGCGCAGGGGCGCGGTTTCGATCGTCACCTCGATCTGCTCGCCCCCCATGCGCACCGGGCGACCGATGACACGAACGATCTCGTTCTCCGCGATCATCAGCCGGCGCAGGGCATCGCGCATAAGGCTGAAGGGAGTCTCCGTGCGCAGGTCGATGGTCATGTCCACCATGTGCGGGATCGGCGAGGAGAGGATCAGTTCGCTGGCCTCGTCGCGGCGCAGGACCACGTTATACACCCCGGCATTTTCCAGAAGCTCCCGCTCCAGCTTCGGCGAGATCATGTCATCGGCCAGCAGCACCAGAGAGGCGATCTGCGCCCGTTCGAGGCGTTCGCGCAGATAGTCCTGCCGGAAGCGCGCGACCGAAGGCACGAAGATCAGCACCTCCGCCAGCATGACAAAGGCGATGGTCAGGATCAGGAACCGGCCCGAGAGTGAATTCAGCACCTTTTCATCCTATCTGCCCCGTTCAGGCCCGTTCAGGGGAGAAATCTCTGCACAAATCGAACAATCCCCTTCACGCGCGCGCTTCCGAACAGACGCGGGGCGTAATATGCCCCCGCCACCTGCCTGCCGATCTCGCCCAGGGTCGGATAGGGCGCGACCATGGCTGCAACATGGGACATCTTCAACCGATTTGCCAGTACCAGCGCCCAGAGGCTTATCAGATCGCCCGCGCCGGGGCCGACGATCGACACCCCCACCGGGCGCCCGCGCACCACCATCGCCTTGACCAGCCCGCCGGCCTGGCCGGTGAGCCTGGCGCGGTCATTGGCGGCAAAGTCGAAGCGCACCACTTCGAGCCGCGCCCCATGCGCCGCGCGCGCCTCGGCCTCGGTGAGGCCCACCTGTGCGAGCTCCGGGGCGGTATGGATGACGCGCGGGATATGCGCGGCGCGCGCGCGGGCGGGCAGGGCGAACAGGGCCGAGCGCAGCACCACGCTTGCGTGATAACCCGCCAGATGGGTGAACTGCGCCCCCCCCGCCACATCGCCAATGGCGTATATACGGCGGTTGGTCGTGCGCAGGGAAGCGTCCACCCGGATGCCCGTGCGCGTGGTCTCGACCCCGGCGGCTTCGAGACCGAGCCCCCCGGTATTGGCCCGCCGCCCCGTCGCCACCAGCAGATGCGTGCCGCGAAAGGCGCGCCCGTCCCGCGCGTCATCCATACC
>JALWJU010000081.1 GCA_026997055.1 Paracoccaceae bacterium
CGCCCACGCCCTCGCCGGCCACGAAGCGGACCCCCTCGCCGCCGGGACGCACCCGCGCGCGGATCAGCGCGCCGTGGGTCACGTCCGGGTCGTCGCCCGCATCCTTGACGATGCCGGCCTCGGCCCAGCCCTCGCCGGTGGCGCGATGGGCAACGTCAAACTGCACCCGCTCGCCGCGCGGCAGGCGGATCGCCACGCGCTCGGGAAATGCGCCCCCCCAGAGCCGCAGCAGCGCCGCCCTGGTGGCGGCGGTGGCACAGGCGCCGGTGGTCCAGCCCCGGCGCAGCTTGGGCGCGCTTTTCTCCATCCGGCTCTCCATGGCGAGACTATAGGCGCGCGGGTCGGGCTTCCCAAGGGGCAGCGCGGCTTTTCTGTGCGCGCGCGAGCGGGCATAAGGGCGCCATGAGCGATTCTGTCCCCCTCTCTCCCCTCCCTCGGCTCGCCGGCGGCTGGCCCGAATTCCTGCCCGGCTGGGTCTGGCTGATGGGCGCGGGGCCCGGAGACCCCGGCCTTGTCACCCTGCACGGGCTCAATGCGCTCGGGCAGGCCGATGTGATCCTGGTCGATGCGCTGGTGGCGCGCGAAGTGCTCGACTGGGCGCGCCCCGGCGCCGAGATCATCGAGGCGGGCAAGCGCGGCTGGGTCAAGTCTCCGAAACAGAAGGACATTTCCGCGCGCCTGATCGAAGAGGCCCGCGCCGGCAAGCGGGTGCTGCGGCTGAAGGGGGGCGATCCCTTCGTCTTTGGCCGCGGCGGCGAGGAGGCGCTGGACCTCTTGCGCGCGGGGGTGGGCTTTCGGGTGCTGCCGGGTATCTCGGCGGGGATCGGCGGGCTCGCCTATGCCGGCATCCCCGTCACCCACCGCGATGTGGGCAATGCGGTCACCTTCGTCACCGCCAACCACCCCGAGGCGGTGAACTGGGCCGAGATTTCGCGCGGCTCGCCCGATATCGTGATCTATATGGGGATGCGCGCGCTGCCTGCGATCCGCGCGGCGCTGCTCGCGGCCGGGCGCGGCGAGAGCGAGCCGGTGGCGGTGGTGGCAAGCGCGGCGACGCCCGCGCAGAAGGTGCTGGAGACGACGCTCGGCGCCTGCGTCGAAGAGGTCGCGCGGGCCGGGCTCACGGCGCCGGCGATCATCTGCGTGGGGCGCGCGGTGCTGCTGCGCCAGGCGCTCGACTGGCAGGCGCTGGCACGCGGCGAGGCCCCGCGCAGCCTCGATCCGCTCGGCACCGGCAAAGGCGACAGCTGACATGGGCCGCGCCCTGCTCATCGCCGCGCCGGCCTCGGGCTCGGGCAAGACCACGCTGACGCTCGGCCTGTTGCGCGCGCTCGCCCGGCGCGGCGTGGCCGTGCGCGGGGCCAAGTCCGGCCCCGATTACATCGACCCGCGCTTTCACGAAGCCGCCTGCACGCGCCCCTGCCCCAATCTCGACGCCTGGGCGATGACGCCTGCCCGCCTGAAGGCGCTGGCCGCCGGAACTGGCGGCGAGGAACTCTTGCTGATTGAAGGCGCGATGGGGCTGTTTGACGGCGCGCCGCCCGCGGGCAAGGGCGCGAGCGCCGATCTCGCCCGCCTGCTCGCCCTGCCGGTGGTGCTGGTGGTGGATGCGGCGCACATGGCCCACAGCATCGCCCCGCTGGTGGCGGGCTTTGCCGCCCATGATGCGGGCGTGCGCATTGCC
>JALWJU010000082.1 GCA_026997055.1 Paracoccaceae bacterium
AGCCTCTATGACGCCTTCGTGGAAAAGGCGGTGGCGGTGGTCAAGGGACTGAAGCTCGGCAATCCGCTCGAGCCCGAAACCACCCTTGGCCCGATGGCCAGCCAGCGCTTTGCAAATGAGGTGCGCGCGCAGATCGAGGAGGCGCTGGCGCAAGGCGCGGTGGCCCATATCGAGCGCTTCGCGGAAGATGACGGCGAGGGCGCCTACCTCACCCCGCAGATCCTCACCAATGTGGACCACTCCATGCGGGTGATGCGCGAGGAAAGCTTCGGCCCGGTCGTGGGCATCATGCCGGTCAGGGACGATGACGAGGCGGTGCGGCTGATGAATGACAGCGATTACGGCCTGACCGCCTCGATCTGGACCCGCGACGCCGAGGCGGCCGAGGCGCTGGGCGCGCGGCTCGAGACCGGCACCGTGTTCATGAACCGCGCCGATTACGTCGATCCGGGCCTGTGCTGGACCGGCTGCAAGCTGACCGGCAAGGGCGGCGGGCTCTCGGTGATCGGCTATCACAACCTGACCCGCCCCAAATCCTACCACTTGAAAAAGGCTTGAAAAGGTGACCGCATGACACTCACGGGCAACTGGTCCTATCCGACCACGATCAAATTCGGCGCCGGCCGCATCCGCGAGCTTCCCGAGGCCTGCGCCGCGCTCAATATCCGCGAACCGCTGCTGGTGACCGACAAGGGGCTTGCCGACCTGCCGATCACCGAAGCCACGCTCGACGTGCTGCGCGCGGCCGGCTTCGAGCCGGGCAAGTTCGCCGAAGTGGACCCGAACCCCACCGACAGGAACCTCGAAGCGGGGCTTGCCGCCTATCGCGAGGGCGGCCATGACGGGGTGATCGCCTTTGGCGGCGGCTCGGGGCTGGATCTGGCGAAGATGGTCGCCTTCATGTCCGGCCAGACGCGGCCGGTCTGGGATTTCGAGGATGTGGACGACTGGTGGACGCGCGCCGACCCGGACGGCATCGCCCCGATCATCGCCGTGCCCACCACGGCGGGCACCGGCTCCGAGGTGGGGCGCGCCTCTGTGATCACAAACAGCGAAACCCATGTGAAGAAGATCATCTTTCACCCCAAGGTGCTGCCCTCCATCGTCATTTCCGACCCGAAGCTGACCGTGGGCATGCCGCCCGCGATCACCGCGGGCACCGGGATCGACGCCTTCATTCACTGCCTCGAAGCCTTCTCCAGCCCGCATTTCCACCCGATGAGCCAGGGGATCGCGCTCGAGGGGATGCGGCTCGTCTGGGAATACCTGCCGCGCGCCTATCGCGACGGCAGCGATATCGAGGCCCGCGCCGAGATGCTGGCGGCGGCCTCGATGGGGGCGGTGGCGTTCCAGAAGGGACTCGGCATCATCCACGCCATGAGCCACCCGGTGGGCGCCGTCTATGGCACCCATCACGGCACCACCAATGCGGTGATCATGCCCGCGGGCCTGCGCTACAACCGCGCCGCCATCGAAGGCCGGATCGAGCGCGCCGCCGATTACCTCGGCATCAGGGGCGGCTTTGACGGCTTCCTCGCGGCGATCGAGGCGCGCAACGATGAGCTCGGCATCCCGAAGCGCCTGTCGGATCTGGGCGTGGGGCGCGACAGGATCGACCAGCTTGCGAAAATGGCGCTCGAAGACCCGTCCGTGGGCGGCAACCCGGTGGAGATGACCTTCGAG
>JALWJU010000083.1 GCA_026997055.1 Paracoccaceae bacterium
CGCCCCGCTGGACCGGCGCGACGAGACCTGGCGCCTGTTCAAGGAGAAATATCCGGGCATCGAAGAGGTGGCGATGTTCGGCACGCTGGACAACCCGATCGCCAATTCGGTCGCCAACCAGGCCCGTTCGGTGCTCCAGGCCAATCCCGACATCACGGTGATGTTCGCCCCCTATGACGAATTCGCCAAGGGGGTGAAGATCGCCGTGGACGAGGCCGGGCTGAACACCCAGATCAGCATCTATTCGGCCGACATCTCCACCGCCGACATCGCCGCCATGCGCGAGCCCGACAGCGCCTGGAAGGCCACCGCGGCGACCAACCCGGCCGTGGTGGGCGAAGTGAGCGTGCGCGCGCTGGCGATGCTTCTGGCCGGCGAGGATCCGGGGCACAACGTGATCATCCCGCCCACGCTCATCACCCAGGCGATGCTCAATGATCTCGATATTTCCAACATGGAAGAGCTGTCGGCGAAGATGCCGCAATTCGCCCATGCCGATGTGGCGGTGCCCGACTGGATGCCGCTGCCGCCGCGCTGACACCACTCACGCAGAGCGCAGGGGTCGCGGGCGGAACATGCCCGCGGCCCCGACCTTGAGGAAGGACCGCCATGCTGATCGGAATAGACCCCCGCATGACGCCCGCGCTGATGGGCGCGCTGATGCGCATGGGCCATGGCGACGAGATCGTGGTGGCGGATGCCAATTTCCCCGCCGACAGCACCGCCGCCGGCTGCCGCCTCACCAGCCCGATCCACCTGCCCGGCTTCTCCGCGCCCGAGGCCATCGAGCTGATCACGAAATACATGCCCCTCGACGGCTTTGCCGAGGCCTGCGCCTGGCGCATGGAGATCGACGGCGCGCCCGACGAGCGGGGCGCGGTGCATGACGAGGCTTTCGCGCTCCTCCAGGCCCGCAAGCCCGAAGGCGCGGCGCTGGGCTCGATCGCGCGGGCCGACTTCTACCCCCGCGCCGCGCGCGCCTTTGCCGTCATCGCCACCACGGAGGCGCGCCCCTATGGCTGCTTCATCCTGAAAAAGGGAGTGGTGCTCTGATGGGGATCGGCGCGCTCAAGGCACGCGCCCGGGGCATCAGCCTCGGCCTTTACGCCGGCGACATGGGCGCGCTGGCCGAGACCGCGCGCGCGGCGCGCGAGATGGGGGCGGCGATCCTGCATTTCGACGAGATGGACGGCCATTTCGCGCCCCCCTTCCTCGGCGGCGCGGCCCTGGTCGCAGCCGTGCGCAGGGCGCAGCCCGAGGCCTTTCTCGACGTGCACCTGATGCATGCCCGCCCCGCCGCGCAGGTGGGCGCCTATCTCGAGGCCGGGGCCGACCTGATCAGCGTCCATGCCGAGGCCGAAGGCGCGGGCGCGGCGCTCGCGGCGATCCGCGCCGCCGAGCGCCCGGTGCTCGCGGGCCTCGCGCTGGCCCCCGGAACCGCCCCCGATCCGGCGCTTGTCGCCCGGGCCGACCTGCTGCTCGTGCTCTCGCTGGACCCGCGCAGCATGTCCAAACCCGACATTTCCGCCGCCTGCGCCACGTTGGAAGGGCTCAGAAACAGCACAAATACGACAAAACCCCTGCTCGCCTTCGACGGCGGCGTGAGCCTCGACACGATCGACCAGATCGCCGCCGCGCGCCCGGACATGATCGTCTCGGGCTCGGCGGTGATGAA
>JALWJU010000084.1 GCA_026997055.1 Paracoccaceae bacterium
CCGCCAATCTGGTCGGGGACGGGATCAAACCCTCGTCCCTGATCGAAGACGGTGAGTTGCGCGACCGGGTTCAGCGGCTTTGGCTGGCCTGGACCGATCAGGCGGATGCCGACGGGCTGACGGACTTTTACGGGCTGCAGGCAATGATTGCCCGCGAGATGTTCGTGGCGGGGGAGTGTTTCGTGCGCATCCGGCCCCGCCGCACCGAGGACGGGTTGCTGGTGCCAATGCAATTGCAGCTCCTGCAATCGGAAATGCTACCGTTTGAGAAAACCGAAACCGCCCCCAACGGCAACCGTATCCGCTGCGGCATCGAGTTTGACCTGATCGGGCGGCGCGTCGCCTATCACTTCCGCCGCCGCCATCCCGGTGACAGCACGGACAGAGGCGGCCCGTTCATGGGCACCGTCATTCCGGACACCACAAGGGTGCCCGCCGAGGACGTTCTGCACATCTACCGGCCCATCGATGCGGGGCAAATCAGGGGTCTGCCGCATGTCGCGCCAGCGATGGTGCGGCTGTTTTTGCTCGATCAATACGACGATGCCGAGCTCGACCGCAAGAAAACAGCGGCGATGTTCGCGGGCTTCATCACCAAGAACGCGCCCGAAGAGGCCTTGATGGGGGAGGTAGAAGATACCGGCGAGGGCATCGGCATCGCCAGTCTGGAACCCGGCACCCTGCAGGTGCTGCTGCCCGGCGAAGACATCAAGTTCTCCAGCCCCGCTGATGTGGGCGGTGGTTACGAGGCGTTTCAGTATCGCACCCTGTTGGCGATCTCGGCGTCCTTGGGATTGCCGTATCATCTGGTCACCGGCGATGTGCGCCAGGCCAATTACTCGAGCCTGCGCGCCGAGCTGGTCGAGTTCCGCCGCCGCATCGGGCAATTGCAGCATGGGGTCATGGCGCACCAGTTCTGTCGCCCAGTCTGGCAACGCTGGCTGGAGGCGGCGGCCCTGTCGGGTGCGCTCGATCTGCCGGACATGGCCAAGGCCAAACCGGTGCACTGGATCCCGCCACGCTGGGATTGGGTCGATCCGCTGAAAGACATTCAGGCGCAATTGCTGGGGATCGAAGCAGGTCTGATGTCGCGACGCAAGGCGGTGGAGGCCACCGGTTACGACATCGAGGAAATCGACCGTGAGAATGCGGCGGATGCCGAGCGCGCTGCCGCACTGGGGCTGCATTACAGCACCAGTCCTGGCGAGACCCAGGGAGCGCGGGCAACGCCGCAAAAACAGGCTGATCCGAAGCGTACACCCACACAATCCAACCAATAAGGATGAAACCATGAAAAACTGGTATTCGATCTGCGCCCTGAATGATGGTGCGGAAATCTCGATCTATGACGAAATCGGCGCCTATGGCGTCTCGGCCAAAGCGTTTCTGGCCGACCTCGGCAAGCTGCCGGACAAGACCCCGCTGACCCTGCGGCTCAACAGCCCGGGCGGCTCGGTCTTTGATGCTGTGGCGATCTACAATGCGCTCATGCGCCACGCAGGCAATGTCACCGTGAGTATCGACGGCATTGCCGCCTCGGCCGCCTCCTACATCGCCATGGCTGGTGACGAGGTCATCATGCCCGAAAACGCCTTTCTGATGATCCATGACCCGTCGGGCATGGTGATGGGCACGGCGGCCGAAATGCGATCCATGGCCGAGGCCCTCGAC
>JALWJU010000085.1 GCA_026997055.1 Paracoccaceae bacterium
GCATTGTAATAACCATCCGTATGCCAGCCCATCTTGCGCTTGCTGTATGGGATATAGCCGCGCTGGCTCGGCGCATCTGTTTCCGTGAGGGCGACAATCCCCTGCTCTCCGGCACTTCTGTGCTTTTCTGCGATACGAAGCCCGAAACGGTCGGCAAAGGCGCGCAGACCGGCGCGCAAATCCCCGCCCTGGGGCGCCTCGTAAAGCGCGAAATTTGATTCTCTCACCCGGCGAACGATCTCGGAAATCTGCGAATCAGAGGGATTCGCAAGGCTGTCGAGTACCACGAATCCGAGCTTGCGGGCCGATTCGGAGGTGGAAATCCGTGCTGCGCGCCAATCCTGATAAAAACGATAGGTTTCTGGCCGATTCCAGAAAAAGCTCTTTTCTTCCGTCATGTTATGAAGCGCCTCCCGGATCGCAAGTAATTATGCACTCGCAGCAATATTGGAATCGTTCCGAATATTTCGCCGCAGTTGATTTTTTCTCTTACATTCGTTTATCCAGATGTATAGATTATTTGGCAATGGCACTCTTTGCAGGGTGGTGAGGTTTGCGTTGTCGGTTCGTTAAGAATCACCGCATAGAATCCCCCCGGCCGCAGGGTCTGAACAGTTTGCGCGAACACTCGTAAGGGAGGAACGACATGAAAGACGAATCGAAAGGCAAGCACCCGACGCCGATGCTTGACGAGCTCGAGGGCGGCAAGTGGCCGAGCTTCGTCACCGGCCTGAAGCGGCTGCGCGACGAGGGCACGGAAAACAACCAGAAGATGATGAACGACCTTCTGGGTCAGCTGAACCACTCCTACGAAAAGAAGCTCGGCTTCTGGAAGGGCGGCACGCTTTCGGTTCTCGGTTATGGCGGCGGGATCATTCCCCGTTTTTCCGAGGTGGCGGAACAGTTCCCGGAGTCGAAGGAATTCCACACCCTGCGGGTGATGCCGCCTGCGGGCTACCACTATACTTCGGACCTGCTGCGCAAGTTTGCCGATATCTGGGAGGAGCACGGCTCCGGCCTGATCGCCTTCCATGGTCAGTCCGGCGATATCATGTTCCAGGGTTGCTCCTCGGAAAATGCCCAGCCGGCCTTTGATGCGCTCAACGAGCTCGGCTTCGACCTCGGCGGTGCCGGCCCGGCCCTGCGCACGGCGATGTCCTGCGTCGGCCATGCCCGCTGCGAGCAGTCCTGCTATGACGAGGTGCAGGCCCATCGCCGCATCATCAACAAGTTCCTTGACGAGATGCACCGCCCGGCGCTGCCCTACAAGTTCAAGTTCAAGTTCTCCGGCTGTGCCAATGACTGCGTGAACGCCATCCACCGCGCCGACTTCGCGGTGATCGGCACCTGGCGCGACGACATCAAGATCGACCAGGAAAAGGTCAAGGAGCACATCGCCGAAGTCGGCCGCAAATACACCATCGACACGGTGGTCAACATGTGCCCGACCCGCGCCATCAGCCTGCATGACGACGATACGCTGGAGATCGACAATTCCTCCTGCGTGCGCTGCATGCACTGCATCAACGTGATGACCAAGGCCCTGAGCCCGGGCGACGACCGCGGCGCCTCGATCATGATCGGCGGCAAGCGGGCGCTCAAGATCGGCGATCTGATGGGCATCATGATCAAGCCCTTCATCAAGCTCGAGACCGAAGAGGACTGGGAAGAGCTGGAGGATTTCGCCGAGACCTGCATCGAGTTCTTCGCCGACAATGCGCTTGAGCACGAGCGGATCGGCGAGACCATCGACCGCATCGGCCTGCCTGCCTTCCTGGAGGCAGTCGGGGTGGAAGCGGACCCGAACATGGTCAATCACCCGCGCACCTCGTGCTATGTGCGTACGGATGACTTCGATGAAGAGGCCCAGAAGTGGTTCGAGCGGCGCGCGCGTGAGACCGGAGCCAACGCTCACGCCGAGTAAGCCGCAGATATCCTGAATGTTCAATGTTCCGCGACCGCCTCCCCGGAGGTGGCGCGGGATGGGAGGAAGAGAATGAAAGACCAAGCCACCAAGCCCCGCATGCCCGATGAAGTCGGTGTCCCGGATCCGTTTCCCTTCATGCACCCGATCATGAAGAAGAATTACGGCAACTGGGCATGGCATGACCGCGAGCGCCCCGGCGTTCTGCATCATGTGGCCAAGTCCGGCGACGAGATCTGGACCGTCCGCGCCGGCACCCAGCGCCAGATGGACGTGTTCACCATCCGCAAGCTCGCCGACATTGCCGATGAGTTCTCCGATGGCTATGTCCGCTTCACCACCCGCTCCAATATCGAGTTTCTCGTCGGCGACCACGACAAGGTGGCCCCGCTGATCGAGCGGCTCAATGAAGAGGGCTTCCCGGTCGGCGGCACCGGCGCTTCGGTGTCGATGATCAGCCACACCCAGGGCTGGCTGCACTGCGACATCCCCGGCACCGATGCTTCGGGCGTGGTCAAGAGCCTGATGGACGAACTCTACAAGGATTTCGTCGAGGAAAAGATGCCCAACCGCGTGCGCATCACCACCTCGTGCTGTCAGATCAACTGCGGCGGCCAGGGCGACATCGCCGTGAACGTCCAGTACACCAAGCCGCCCAAGATCAATCACGACCTCGTGGCCAATGTCTGCGAGCGCCCGGCCGTTGTGGCCCGCTGTCCGGTGGCGGCGATCCGTCCCGCCATGGTCAACGGCAAGCCTTCGCTCGAGGTGGACGAAAAGAAATGCGTCTGCTGCGGCGCCTGCTACCCGCCCTGCCCGCCGATGCAGATCAACGGCGAGGAATCGACCAAGATCGCCATCTGGGTGGGCGGCAAGCATTCCAATGCCCGCTCCAAGCCGACCTTCCACAAGCTCGCGGTGGCCAACCTGCCCAACAATCCGCCGCACTGGCCGGAAGTGCGCGAGGTGGTCCGCAAGATCGTCGATACATACAAGAAGGACGCCAAGCACTGGGAGCGCATGGGCGAGTGGATCGAGCGCATCGGCTGGACCCGGTTCTTCGAGCTGACGGGTCTCGCCTTTACCAAGCACCACCTGGATACCTGGACCGGTGCGCGCAAGACCATGAACATGTCTGCTCACGTCCATTTCTGAGGCCTGCGCTCACTTTCAAGGAGAGAGAAACGTGAAAATCGGTGTTCTCGTCAGCGAAGGCCCCTATACCCACCAGGCGGTGGATTCGGCCTACAATTTCGTGAAAGCGGCGCTTGCCGCCGGCCACGAAGTGCCGCGGGTGTTCTTCTACCATGATGGCGTCAACGTCTCGACGCGGCTTTCCGTGCCGCCGCAGGACGAGCGCAATATCCAGGAGAACTGGACCAGCCTTGCCAAGGAGCATGGCGTTGACCTGGTGGTCTGCATCGCCGCCGCCCAGCGCCGTGGCATCCTCGACAAGAATGAGGCCGAGCGCCAGGGAAAGGATGCGGATAACATCGCCGAGGGTTTTCGCATCTCGGGGCTCGGGCAACTGATCGAAATGGGGATCCAGACCGACCGTCTGGTGACCTTCGGGGACTAGGAGGAAGACATGTCTGACGTGAAGAAATTCCTCTATGTGAACCGCAAGGCGCCCTATGGCACCATCTATGCGCTGGAAAGCCTCGAGGTGGTGCTGATCGGTGCGGCTTTCGAGCAGGATGTGGCGCTGGCCTTCCTCGATGATGGCGTGTTTCAGTTGACCAAAAGCCAGGAAACCGACGGCATCGGCGTGAAGAACTTCTCGCCCACCTTCCGGGCGCTGGGCGATTACGACGTGACCCGGCTCTATGTCGAGCGCGAAAGCCTCGAAGAGCGCGGCCTGACCGAGGACGACCTGCAGGAAATCATGTATGAGGACGAGGATGACGATTGGGCCGAAAAGCCCTCGATCCGCGTCATCAGCCGTGCCGAAATGGCCGACGTGATGGCCGAACAAGATGTCATCCTGAGCTTCTGAGGGGGAAAGATGTCAACGCTTCATACGGTAAACAAGTCTCCCTACATGACCCAGTCCCTGGTGTCGTGTCTCAACCACTGCAAGGATGGCGACGCGGTGCTGATGATCGAGGATGGCATCTACGGCGGTCTCGCCGGCGGCCAGATGGCGCCCATCGTCGAGGAAATGGGGAAGAAGGTGTCGCTCTATGTGCTCATGCCCGACATGGCTGCACGCGGGGTGGACAGCTCCCGCCTGCTTGAGGGTATCGAGGGCGTGGATTACACGGGGTTTGTGGAACTGGTCGCCAAGCACGACCGTACACAAGCCTGGCTTTGAAATTGCCGCCCTGGATGGCAGGGCGCCTATAGGAGGAACGAAAATGGAATACACTGTCGATGGCAAGACCGTCCCCGCGGACGAAGAGGGCTACATCATCAATCTGAGCGACTGGTCGCCGGAACTGGCCGAGGTGATCGCCAAGTCCGAAGATATCGAAATGGACGAAGAGCGCTGGGAGGTGGTGAACTTCCTGCGTGACTATTACGACGAATACCAGATCGCCCCGGCGGTTCGGGTGCTGATCAAGGCGCTGAAAAAGTCCATGGGCCCGGAAAAGGGGAACAACAAGTACATGTACGAGCTGTTCCCCTATGGTCCGGCCAAGCAGGCCTGCAAGATCGCGGGCCTTCCCAAGCCGACCGGCTGCGTCTGATACGGTAAGAAGCCCTGCCCCGGTGCCTGGAGGAGGTGCCGGGGTATCGAGAGCCCCAAGAGCCTGAAAACGACAACTTCAGGCCAGGGAACGGGAGGAGTCCGCGTGCTGGGCACGATTTACGCATTGCTGTTTTATGTGGCGACCTTGTTGCTGGTTGCGGGTCTGGTTCGCAAGATCTGGATTTACGCGCGCACCCCGGCGCCACTTAAGATCCCGACCACGCCTGCCCCGACCACGCTGGGCGGTGTCGTCCTGCGCATATTCATGGAAGTGGTGTTCTTCCAGAGCCTGTTCAAGTCGAACAAGTGGATATGGGCGCTGGGCTGGATGTTTCACATGTCCATGTGGCTGGTCCTGCTGCGCCATGTGCGCTACTTTCAGGAAAGCATCTGGTGGATCGTCGAACTGGCGCAGCCTTTTGGTACCTATGCGGGCTTTACCATGCTGATCGGCCTTGCCGGCCTGCTGGCCCGCCGTTTTCTCGTCAACCGGGTGCGGTATATTTCGGCGCCGTCCGATTACCTGATGCTGGTCCTGCTGCTGCTGATCGTGATTACCGGCCTTTCCATGCGCTGGGTCGCGCATACGGACATCGTCATGGTCAAGAGTTACATGACCGGCCTCCTGCGTTTCCGTATCGGAGAATTGCCCGGGGATTTCAACCTGCTTGCGCATTTGGCGCTGGTCGCGGTGCTGATGATAGTCTTCCCGATTTCCAAACTCCTGCATGTGCCGGGCGTCTTCTTCAGCCCGTCGCGTAACCAGGTAGACAATGCGCGTGAGAAGCGCCATCTGGCCCCCTGGGCCGCCGAGCTGGAGAAGTAGGCATGGCTGACGGCGACAAGGCAGTACCGGAGCGGGAATTCCCGCTGGAGCTTCCCGAATTCAAATGCGGGGCGATGGAGGGGCTGGAGCCTTTCCGCGCCGCTCCCGAGCACAACGAGGCGCTGGGCTTTCCCGGCGAGCTTGTGCCCGACTGGAAGGAAAAGGCTATCGCCTATATGGGCGAACTGGCCAGGAAGAACCGCGCTTTTCAGGTCTATCTGGACATGTGCGTCAAATGCGGCGCCTGCACCGACAAGTGTCACTATTACCTCGGCACCGGCGATCCCAATAACATGCCGGTCGCCCGCCAGGATCTGCTGCGCTCGGTCTATCGCCGCTATTACACCTTCGCGGGCAAGTATTTCCCGTGGCTGGTGGGCGCGCGGGATCTGACCGAAGACGTGCTCAAGGAGTGGTACAGCTACTACCACCAGTGCTCCGAATGCCGCCGCTGCTCGGTCTTCTGTCCCTACGGCATCGACACCGCCGAGATCACCATGGCCGCGCGCGATATTCTCGATCATGTCGGCATCGGCATGAAATATTCCAACGAGATCATCGGCAAGGTTCACAAGGTCGGCAACAATCTCGGCCTGCCGGGCAAGGCGCTGAAGGCCACCCTCGAGGATCTCGAGGAGGATATAGAGGACGATACCGGCGTTTCGGTTCGCCTGCCGCTGGACGAAAAGGGTGCCGACATCCTCCTGGTCACGCCTTCGGCCGATTTCTTCGCCGAGCCGCATATCGACGGGCTGATCGGCTATGCCAAGGTCTTCCACGAGACCGGCGCTTCCTGGACGCTCAGCTCCTATGCCTCCGAGGCGGCGAATTTCGGCCTGTTCATCGGCTCCTACGAGAACATGCGCGAAGTGGCGCTGCGCATCCGCAAGGCGGCCGAGGATCTGGGTGTAAAGCGGATCATCTTCGGTGAATGCGGCCATGCCTGGCGGGTGGCCTACAGCTTCCTCAACACGCTGGCGGGGCCGTTCGACTTCCTCGATCAGAATTACCCGATTCCGCAGCACATCCTCGAATACACCTGGGACGCGATCCAGAAGGGTGAGCTGAAATTCGACAAATCGAAAAACGATCATTACAGGCTGACCTATCACGACAGCTGTAATGTGGCGCGCGCCAGCCGCATGGGTGACGAACCGGGCGGCCAGTTCGAGATCCCGCGCAACGTGATCAAGGCCGTCTGCAACCATTTCTATGACATGCCCGAAGAGACCATCCGCGAAGCCACGCTTTGCTGTGGCGGCGGCGGCGGGCTGCTGACGGATGACCTGATGGACCTGCGGATCAAGGGCGCAAGCCCTCGCATGACCGCGCTCCAGCAGGTGACGGAAGACCACGGCGTGACCCATATGGCGGCGATCTGCGCCATCTGCAAGACACAGTTTTCCAAGGTCATGCCCAAATACGGCTACGAAATGGATTCGATCGTATCGGTACACCAGCTGGTGTCCAACGCGATCATCCTCACGGGCCAGGAAACGGAAGAAGATGACGCCGACGGCGCGAAAGCGGAGGAACAGCCATGAACGACATGACCCCCAAGGAAAAGCCCACATTTCGGCGTTTCAGGGAAGGTGAGCGCGCCAGCGACTGGGACCTGGAGGAAAAGATCTTCACCCAGGACAAGTCCTACAAGTGCCCGACTTACATCGCCAAGACCCCGCCGTGCCAGGGCTCCTGTCCTTCCGGTCACGAGATCCGCGGCTGGCTGGCCATCGCCCGCGGCATGGACAAGCCCGCCGATCCGGACATGCCGTGGCAGGAATATGCCTTCCAGCGCATGGTCAGCGCCAACCCGTTCCCGGCCACGATGGGCCGGGTCTGCCCCGCGCCCTGCGAGGCCGGCTGCAACCGTAACGAGGTCGATGATTACGTCGGCATCAATGGCGTCGAGCAATATGTCGGCGACTGGGCCAATGACAATGACGTGAAGATGCCCGAGCCCGGTGCGCCGACCGGCCGCAAGGTCGCGGTGATCGGCGGCGGCCCCGCCGGCCTGTCGGCGGCCTACTTCCTGCGCCTCGACGGGCACGAAGTGACCCTCTTCGAGGCCAACGAAGAGCTTGGCGGCATGATGCGCTACGGTATTCCCGGCTACCGGACGCCGCGCGAGATGCTCGACAAGGAGATCGGCCGCATCATCGACATGGGCGTGGACGTGCACACCAATACCCGCGTCGGTACGGACGTATCGCTGGAAGAGATCGACAAGAGCTTCGATGCCGTTTTCTGCGCGCCCAGC
>JALWJU010000086.1 GCA_026997055.1 Paracoccaceae bacterium
CGACTGTTTACCAGCGCGATCCTGTTCATCGGGCTGGGCATCGTCGCCGTGCCCGCGGCGATCGTCACCACCGCCCTGCTTGAAGCCGAGACGAATATCGGCAAAAAGGGCAAGAGCAAGAGAAAGAAAAAGAGAAAGAAGAAGAAACAGAAGAAATCCGAGGTTATCGAGCCTTCTGAAACCGGAACCTCCAAGGGAGAATGACATGAAACGCAGAACCATCCTCAAGGGCGCCGGCGCGCTGGCGCTGGGCAGCGCACTGGGCGGGCGCGCCCTCGCCGCCGAGCCGACCAAGGTCGGCTTCATCTATGTGGGTCCGATCGGCGACGGCGGCTGGACCTACGAGCACGACAAGGGCCGCCTGGCGGTCGAGGCTCATTTCGGCGATGCGGTCGAAACCATGTATCAGGAGAGCGTACCCGAAGGCGCCGATGCCGAACGCGCCATCGCCCAGATGGCCCTGGCCGGCGCCGACCTGATCTTTACCACCTCGTTCGGCTACATGGACGCCACCATCGCCGCCGCCCAGAAATTCCCGAATGTCAAGTTCGAGCACGCCACCGGCTACAAGACCGCGCCCAATGTCTCGGTCTATTCGGCCCGCTTCTACGAGGGGCGCGCGGTGCAGGGCATCATCGCCGGCCACATGACCAAGTCCAACGTGATCGGCTATATCGCCTCCTTCCCGATCCCCGAGGTGATCCGCGGAATCAACTCCGCCTTCATCCATGCGCGCAAGGTCAACCCGGACGTGCAGTTCAAGGTGATCTGGGTCTATACCTGGTTCGACCCGGCCAAGGAGGCCGATGCGGCCAAGGCGCTCATCGAGCAGGGCGCCGATGTGGTGCTCCAGCACACCGACTCGACCGCGCCCCAGGCGGCCGCGCAGGAAGCGGGCAATGTCATCACCTTCGGTCAGGCTTCCGACATGGCCGAATATGCGCCCCTGCCCCGGGTTTCGTCGATCATCGACAACTGGGCGCCCTATTACATCGAACGCACCCAGGCGGTGATGGACGGCACCTGGCAGAGCGTCAACACCTGGGACGGAATCGGCAAGGGCATGGTCAAGATCGGCGAGATTTCCAGCGCCGTGCCGGCCGATGTGAAGGCCGAAGCCGAAGCCATGATCGCCGCCATCGCCTCGGGCGAATATCACCCGTTCACCGGCCCGCTGAAGAAGCAGGACGGCACCCCCTGGCTGGGTGAGGGCGAAGTGGCCGATGACGGTACGCTGGCAGGGCTGAACTTCTACGTCGAAGGGCTCGAAGGCGAAGTGCCCAGCTGACCCGCCCCATCGCGTGATGGTCCGAGAGGCCCGGCCCCGGCCGGGCCTCTTGCCGTCGGCGGCTCCGCCGGCAGCTCCGCTCGTCGGGCGGAGGTGTCGGATGGCGGATGGCGGGTGCACCATCCGGCCGGCCCGGCATGTCTTGCGGCAGATTCTGGACCGACATCTTGTTTGTGACTGTACACTCACTAAATGATGCACACCAGACACCCATACCGACAACGGAGAACATACATGAAACCCTTCACTCCCCTCGCCCTGGCAGCCCTGCTTTCCCTTGGCGCCGGCGCCGCTCTTGCCCAGACTCCCGGCGCGCATTTCATCGAAAATTTCGACGACAATGGCGATGGCCAGGTCACCCTGGAAGAACTGCGCCTCA
>JALWJU010000087.1 GCA_026997055.1 Paracoccaceae bacterium
CCTGAAGCGCTATACCACGCTCGGCATGGCCGCCGACCAGGGCAAGAGCGCCAACATGGCCGGGCTCGCGGCCATGGCGGCGCTGCGGGGCCGGCCGATCCCCGAGATCGGCACCACCACCTTTCGCCCGCCCTTCGTGCCGGTGCCGCTGGCGCTGTTTCAGGGCGCGCGCGGCGGTCGGCGCCTGCATCCGCTCAAGCGCCTGCCGCTCGAGGCCGCCCACCGCGAGGCCGGCGCGGCTTTGGGCGAATATGGCGGCTGGCTGCGCCCGGCCTGGTACGGGCAGGGGCCGGCAGAGGCGGCGATTGCCGCCGAGGCCCTGGCCGCGCGCCGGGCGGCGGGGATCCTCGATGCTTCGCCGCTGGGCAAGATCGAGGTGATGGGGCCGGAGGCCGAAGCCTTCGTCAACTTCGTCTTTTACAACGACATGGCCAGCCTCGCCCCGGGCCGGCTGCGCTACGGCTTCCTGCTCAGCGAACAGGGGGTGGTGCTGGACGATGCGGTGGTGGCGCGCCTCGGGCCGGAGCGCTTCGTGATTTCCTGCTCCTCGGGCCATGTGGACGGCGTGACGCGGATGCTGGAAAGCTGGCGGCAGGATGTGCACGACCCGGAGCGGGTCTTCATCCACGACACCACCCGGAACTGGCCGACGCTGAGCGTCGCCGGCCCCAGGGCGCGCGAGATCGTCGCCGCGCTGGGGCTGGGGGTGGCGCTCGGGGCGGAGGAATTTCCGCATATGAGCCTGCGCATGGGCGCCTTTCGGGGCGCGCCGGTGCGCATCGCCCGGGCGAGCTTCACCGGCGATCTGGGCTACGAGCTTACCACCACGCGCCAGGCGATCGGCGCCCTGTGGCAGGCGGCGCTGGCGGCAGGGGCGGGGCGCGGCGCGGTGCCGCTGGGGCTCGAGGCGCTGTCGCTGCTGCGCGCGGAAAAGGGCCATGTGATCGTCGGCAAGGACACGACCGGCGAGACCATGCCCCACGATCTCGGTTTCACCGCCGCGCGCGCGCGCAAGAAGGCCGCCTATGTGGGCGACCGCGGCCTGCGCAGCGAAGCGGCCAACGACCCGCGCCGCCTGCAGCTGGTGGGGCTCGAAGTGGCGCCGGGCGAAGCGCCGCTGGAGGTGGGCGCGCATCTGCTGGCGCGGCGCGGGGCGGATGGCGGCGCAGGCGGCGCAGGCGGCGGGCAGGAAGCCTCGCAGGGCTTCGTCACCTCGAGCTACCGGAGCCCGTTTCTGAACCGCCCCATCGCGCTCGCCCTGCTCGAAGCCGGCCGGGCGCGCCTTGGCGAAAGCGTGACCGTCTGGCACATGGGCGCGCGGCGGCGGGCGCGGGTCTCGGCGCCGGACTTTCTGGACCCGGAGGGAAAGCGGCTTCATGCGTGACGATTCTGCGAAATGGCCCCTGATCGACACCGACAGCCTCGCGCTCGAAGGGCCGGGGGTGGCGCTGCATTCGCTGGCCGTCGGGCGCCAGACGCTGGTCAGCGGCGCGGGCGTGCTGGCGCGCTTCACGGAGAGGCTCGGCGCCCCGGTGGGCTGGCCCGACCCGGCGAGGGGCGCGTCCTACGCGCTCGGCCTCGGGCGCGACCGGCTGCTGCTGGTAAACGGCCCGGCGCTGGAGGATGGCTGGGACGCGCGCGCGGGGCTCGCGGTCTCGGACATGAGC
>JALWJU010000088.1 GCA_026997055.1 Paracoccaceae bacterium
GCCGCCGCCCGCGCCCGGTACGGGTTCCGGTTCCGGCACCTCCGGCGGCGGCGGAGGCGGAGGGGCCGGCGTATCCCAGACCAGTTCCATGGTCGGGCGGCCCGAGCCGAGGGTCAGGCGCAACTGGCAATCGCCACCGCCGGAGGTGC
Source organism: Paracoccaceae bacterium (assembly GCA_026997055.1). GTDB lineage: Bacteria > Pseudomonadota > Alphaproteobacteria > Rhodobacterales > Rhodobacteraceae > JAAEUB01. The sequence goes on from JALWJU010000088.1 coordinate 150, forward strand.
CGGAACCGGAACCCGTACCGGGCGCGGGCGGCGGCGGAGGCGGAGGCGGCGGCACCTGCAGATAGCGGGCGCTGACCCAGCCGTCGGGCCCGTCCTGATCCACATAGCACCAGGAGCCGGAGCTGTTGCATTCGAGGATATTGACCCTCTCGCCACGATTCAGGGCATCGAGAATGCCGAAGCTGGTCCCCGGCCCGGTGCGCACATTGACATCGGTCGTGGCCTCCACCTCGACCGCCAGGGCCCCGCCGGCGGCGCTCAGATTCAGGGCGCCGGCCAGGGCGGCGGCACCGAGCGATCTCATCGCAAACAGAGTAAACTTCATCTAATCCTCCTTTTGCGGGCTTACGGGTCTGCCCCGATCAGCCCGGATATGACTGGACGCAATGACCGGCGAGCCGGAAGCGGCTGCCGCCCCATGCAATCGGCATGGCCTATCCTGACCCCACTGCGGCCTGTCAGGCAATAACAGGCGGCCGTCATCCCCTTTCGGCCGGGCAGACAGGCAATCAGACGATCCGGCAACAGGATTGTGCGGGTATTTTCCCGGCGCGTCAATTTGTCCTGCGGATTACGCGCGGAAACCGGCTGATTTTCGCGAAAATTCAATCTATTGGCTTGACACGCACGGGCATGGGTGAAAGCCTATATAAGCATGTATCTATATACGGAATGCGGTTATACGGCGGACGCCGCCAGCGAAAACCGCGGCTGCCGCTGCTGTCGCCGTTGCCATCGAGAAGAGTATCCAGGATGAAACCCGAAGCCCCCCTCCCCCCGACGGGCAAAGCCTCCCCGGATTGCGACATCCAGTCCATCGGCGAAGTGTTCAAGGCCCTGTCCAACGAACACCGGCTGAGAATCATGGGCTGGCTGATGAATCCGCTCGAAGCCTTTCCCGCCGTGCCCGGAGGCGATCTCCTGACCGAAGGAGTCTGCGTGACCTCGCTTACCGAAAAGACCGGGCTGACCCAGCCCAGCGTGACCAACCACATGCATCTCTTGCAGCAGGCGGGGCTGGTAACCTCTACCCGACGGCGCAACTGGGTGTTCTACAAGCCCAACCGCGAGCGCTTCCACGACGTGATCGCCGCGCTCGAAATGCTGGCCAGCAAGGCCCCGGACCACCACCCGCAGCAGGAGCAGAACCTGCACTGAACGGACCGCCAGCCGGCGCGCGCGCACCGCGCGTGAGCGGACAGGCGCCGGAGCCGGCGGCCTGGGGATGTCCGGTAGCCTGGGGGTGTCTGGTGGCTTGGGATGTCCGCCTGGAAGTGTCCGGCGGAGAGATGTCCGGCGGGGGAGTGGTGGAGCCGATCGGGATCGAACCGACGACCTCGTCATTGCGAACGACGCGCTCTCCCAACTGAGCTACGGCCCCAACGCGGCCTATCTGACCCTGCGCGCCGGCAAAGTCAAGAGCCCGAGCCATTTCGCCACGCCAATCGCCTGCCTGCGGCGTCCTCCGCGCCCTCGCATCCCCCGCCCTCGAGGGCCAGTGCCTCCAAGACGCCCCC
>JALWJU010000089.1 GCA_026997055.1 Paracoccaceae bacterium
CTGAGCGGAGGCGGCGCCGCGATTTTCGCGGGAAGTTCGTGCTCCCGCTGGCCATCCGGGCGGGAACGAAAGGATGGGTCAGGGTTTGAACGGCACGTTCATGCGGTAGGCGTCCACCGCCGCGCTGATCCCTTCGGCCGCGCGCGCTTGCGGGTAGGGACCGATCACTGAAGAACCGACCCGATACAGGATCCGCGTACCGGAAGCACTGTCGCGGAAGACCACCCGCACCTCCACCCCCTTGGCCTCGAAAGCCCTGCGCAGGGCCTGCTCCATGTCCGCGCGGGCGACCCGCCCGGAGCGGGTGCTGTCCCATTCGACCTCGGCCACGATTTCGATCCACTTGCCGGTCCCGAAATAGGCGCGCATATTCTCATCCGTGATCCCCAGCGGACGAAACAGGGGATTTCCCGTGATCTTGTACCAGCTCAGGGAAATCGCCGTCGGAGCGACGAGCAGGGTGATGATGAGGATGAGCGTTCCGACCCCGCGCTGTCTGGTTGACATGGCCTGCCTCCCGAAAACGGTCTTCGGGCAGGATAGGAGGTTCGGGTTCAGAAAAGGTTAAGCCCTATTCCCGCACCAGTTTCTCGTAGGATTCGACAACCTCGCGGGTCAGATCGCCCACTTCGAACTTCCAGTCGCCGATCTGCCCCACCGGAGTCACCTCGGCGGCGGTGCCGGTGAGCCAGCATTGCTCGAAATCGGCCAGTTCCTCGGGCAGGATATGGCGCTCGTGCACCTTGATCTGACGATCCTTCAGCATCCCGATCACGGTCTGGCGGGTGATCCCGTCGAGGAAGCAGTCGGGCTTGGGCGTATGCACCTCGCCATCCTTGACAAAGAAGATATTGGCCCCGGTCGCCTCGGCCACATAGCCGCGGTAATCCATCATCAGCGCATCCGAGCAGCCCCTGGCCTCGGCGGCATGTTTGCTCATGGTGCAGATCATGTAGAGCCCGGCGGCCTTGGCGTGGCTGGGGATGGTCTCGGGGCTGGGGCGCTTCCACTTCGAAATATCCAGCTTCGCGCCCTCATACTTGGCATCGCCGTAGTAATTGCCCCACTCCCAGGCAGCGATTGCCAGGCGCACCGGGTTGCGCGCGCTGGCCACGCCCATGTCCTCGCCGGCCCCGCGCCAGGCGACGGCACGCACATAGGCGTCGGACAGGCCGTTGGCCTCGAGCACGGCCTGTTTCGCCTCTTCGATCTGATCGACCGTCCAGGGAATCTCGAAGTCGATCATCCGCGCCGAAGCATGCAGGCGCTCCGAATGCTCGCGGCTCTTGAAGATCCTGCCCCCATAGGCGCGCTCGCCCTCGAAGACCGAGCTTGCATAATGCAGCGCGTGCGAAAGGATATGGATATTGGCGTCGCGCCACTCCACAAGCTCCCCGTCCAGCCAGATCTTTCCGTCGCGATCGTCATAGGCGCCAGCCATGGGTCCACCTTTCCATATGTTCCACATGATGTCTCCGGGAAGGCCCGGATTTGCATTTGTTGCGCAATTTAGGTCCGTATCGGACATAAAGTTGCGCATAAATCACGAATCGCTACCAGTTGAGACTTGGAAAGTCAACAAGGCTGACATAAAATCGCCCCGTGAAACCTTATCGTGGACGATCATATCATGGCTGATGCACAGGATCCGCCCGGGCAGGGTCT
>JALWJU010000090.1 GCA_026997055.1 Paracoccaceae bacterium
CGGTGCCCAATGTGGACGGGGCGCTGGTGGGGGGCGCTTCGCTGAAGGCGGCGGATTTCTCGCCGATCATCACCGCGCTGGAGCAGGCCTGAGCCGGGGGCGGGCCGCAGGAGGCGCTTGCATTTTCGCCTCGTCCGTGCCTTCGTGGGGGCATGGATCACGAAGAGTTGAACAAGTGGTCGAAGCGCGCCGCGGACTGGGCGCTCGACTATCACGCGGGGCTGCGGGAGCGGCGCGTGCGCCCGGACCTGGCGCCGGGGGAATTTCTCAAGCGGATTCAGGCCCCTGTGCCCGAGGAGCCGGAGCCGGTCGAGGCCATTTTCGAAGATTTCACACGCCTTGTCCCCGAGGCGATGACCCATTGGCAGCACCCGCGATTCTTCGCCTATTTCCCGGCCAATGCGGCGCCCGTTTCGATGCTGGCCGAGCAGCTGGCCAATGCGATGGCGGGCCAGGCGATGCTCTGGCAGACCGCGCCCGCGGCGAGCGAGATGGAGGCGCTGGTGGTGGGCTGGCTGCGAGATGCGCTGGGCCTGCCCGAGGGTTTCACCGGCACCATCCATGACAGCGCCACCACCGCCACCTTCAGCGCGGTGCTGACCATGCGCGAGCGCGCGCTGGGCTTTGCCGGGCTCGGCGAAGGGCTCTCGGGCGCGCCGCGCCTGCGCCTCTATGCCTCGGCGCAGAACCATTCGAGCGTGGACAAGGCGGCGCGGCTTTCCGGGATCGGTCAGGACAATCTGGTGAAGATCCCGACCCGCCCCGGAGACCGGCTTCACTCCATGGACCCGGGCGCGCTGGATGCGGCGATCCGCGCCGATCTCGCCGCCGGGATGCGCCCGGCCGGGGTGATCCTCGTCACCGGCGGCACCGGGATCGGCGCCTGCGACGATCTCGCCGCCTGTATCGAGGTGGCCAAATCCCACGGCCTGCCGGTGCATGTGGATGCGGCCTGGGCCGGCTCGGCGATGATCTGCGAGGAGTTTCGCGCCCTCTGGGCCGGCGTCGAGGGGGCCGACAGCATCGTTTTCAACCCGCATAAATGGCTTGGCGCGCAGTTCGACTGCTCGGTGCAGTTCCTGCGCGATCCGGCCCCGCAAATCGCCACGATGGGGCTCAGGCCCGATTATCTGCAGACCCAGGGCACGGGCGAGGTGGTGAATTACAACGAATGGACCCTGCCGCTCGGCCGCCGCTTCCGGGCGCTGAAGCTGTGGTTTCTCTTGCGCGCCGAGGGGCTCAGCGGCCTGCGCGCGCGCATCCGCAACCATGTGGCCTGGGCGCGCGAGGCGTGCGAGGCGATCCGCGCCCTGCCCGGCTTCACCATTGCCAGCGAGCCGATCCTGTCGCTCTTTACCTTTCGCCTTGGCGACGAGGCCGCCACCCGGCGCCTGCTCGAGCGGGTCAACCGCGACGGGCGCATCTACCTCACCCAGACCCGCCACCAGGGCGCTTTCGTGATCCGCGTGCAGGTGGGGCAGTTCGACTGCCGGCGCGAAGACGTGATGGCGATCGCCGAAGTCCTTTCCGAACTATCAGGAGATCTTTCATGAAACCTTGTGCAAAACATTTCGGCCTTCTTGCGCTGCTTCTCTGCCTGCCGGTCCTGTCCCTGCCGGGCAGCGCCGCGGCCGGGTCATGGCCGGAGCAGAAGGATGCCTATG
>JALWJU010000091.1 GCA_026997055.1 Paracoccaceae bacterium
TCTCGGCGACGATGCGCGCGGCGGCGGCCAGCGAGCGCTCCATGCGCTGGGTCAGGTAGGCGATGGTGCTGGGCGGCGCGGCAAGCTGGCGGTCGGCAAAGAGCTTGACCAGCACCGCGCCCAGCAGCGCCTGGTCCGGGGCTTCGAGGCGGCAGGCGGGCATGGCGGCAAGGCGGCTTCCGAGATCGGGCAGGGCGAGCGGCCAGTCGCGCGGCGGGGTGCGGGCGGTGAGCAGCAGGGCCTGGCCCCGGGCGGCGAGGGCGTTGTGCAGGTGAAACAGCGCCTCTTCCAGCGCCCGGTCGCCGGCGAGGCGGTCGGCATCGTCGAGCAGCACGGGGCCTGCGGCGAGCGCGGGGATGTCCGCGCCCGCAAGCGCCTCGGGCTCAAGCGCCAGCGCCCCGCTCTCGGCCTGCCAGATACGCGCCAGGTGGCTCTTGCCCGCGCCTTCCGGGCCGGTCAGCAGCAGCCTGCCCGAGGGCCAGTCGCGCCAGGTCTCGATCATCCGCAGGGCCAGCGCATTGGAGGGTGCGACGAAGAAATCGCCGCGCGTGCGGTTCTCGGCCACCGGGAGGGAGAAGGTCAGCTGCTGCGGGCGGGTCATGTCAGGGATCGTCGCCGCCGGCGGCCCCGTCGCTCGCGCCGGCCGCATCGGCGGCACCGGCCTCTCCGCTTGCCCCCCGGTAGAGCCGCCCCTCCCGGTAGCGGGCGTAGAAGAAGCGCACCACCACCCCGATCGCGGCGGCCACCGGCACCGCCACCAGCATGCCCACGAAACCGAACAGCGTGCCGAAGGCCGACAGCGCGAACAGCAGCCAGACCGGGTGCAGCCCCACGCTTCCGCCCACGAGCCTGGGGGTGAGGAAATTGCCCTCCACGATCTGGCCGATGACGAAGATCCCCGCCACCAGCGCGATGCGCAGCCAGTTGGTGGCCTGCACCACGGTTTCTCCGTCCACCATCTCGGTGCCGCCCCAGAACTGGAACAGCGCCAGCCCGATCGCGAGCCCCCCGCCGATCAGCGCCCCCACATAGGGGATGAAGGTCAGCAGGCCCGCAATCGCCCCCACCACCAGTCCGAAATTGAGCCCCACCGCCGCCAGCGCCAGCGCGTAATATGTGCCGAGGATCAGGCAGACCGTGCCCATGCCGCGCACGAAGCTTGCAAGCGTCCGGTCGATCTCGCGGGCAAGCTGGCGGATCGCCGGAGCGTGGTCGCGCGGCAGCATGGCGTCGATGGCGGCCACCATCCGGTCCCAGTCGAGCAGCATGTAGAAGGCCACCACCGGCACGATCACGAACAGCATCAGCACGTTGATCACGCTGAGCGCCGAGGAGAGCACCATGCCCAGCAGCGCCCCGCCGTAATCGCGCAGCCGCGCGCCAAGCTCGATCAGCGCCTGGGAGGTGGCGCTGTCTTCGTCCATCAGGCGGGGAAAGCGCTGGCTCAGGAAGGCCTTGAGATTCTCGAACAACCTCGGCACCGTATCGACCAGGGCAGCGGCCTGCTCGATCAGTACCGGCACGATGGCAAGCGCGGCAATGGTGAAGATGAGCAGGGCCAGGAGCGATATGATGACTGTCGAGGTCGCGCGCGAAAGCCCGGCTTCTTCCAGACGGTCGGCCAGCGGGTCGAGGAAATAGGCAATGGCGCCGCCCAGCACGAA
>JALWJU010000092.1 GCA_026997055.1 Paracoccaceae bacterium
CCACGGCGAGGCCGATTTCGCGGGTGGCGCAGGCGCTGACATGGCCGCTTTCGCGGGCCGGGAGCGGGCGGATCACCGGGGCTTCGGGCAAGTGGTCGGCGGGGCGCTCCAGGAGGTCGGCCGGCCCGCCGAGGGCTGTGACCATCCGGGCGAATCGCTCGGCGGCGGCGCCGCTTTCCAGCGCCTTTTCGGCCCTGGCCCTGCCCTCTTCACGATCTCTTGCCAGCCCGCCAAGGGTCAGCATTTCGCCGCAGAGGGAAAGGGTGACCTCTTCAAGGCGCGCATCGCGCCGGGCGCCGGTGAGAAAGCCGATGGCGTTTTGCACCTCCAGCGCATTGCCGGCGGCCGAGGCGAGCGGCTGGTTCATGTCGGTCAGGAGCGCGTGGCAGGCAAGGCCCGCCGCGCGAGCGGTGCCGGTCAGGCTCTGCGCCAGTTCGCGCGCCGCATCAACGCTCTGCATGAAGGCGCCGTTGCCCAGCTTCACATCCATCACCAGCCCGCCGAGCCCGGCGGCGAGCTTCTTGGACAGGATCGAGGCGGTGATAAGCGGCACGCTCTCCACCGTGGCGGTGACATCGCGGATCGCGTAGAGGCGCCCGTCGGCCGGGGCGAGGTCGGCGGTCTGGCCGATGATCGCGCAGCCCGTCTCGCGGACCACCCGGGCGAAGCGCGCCTTGTCGGGCTGGCTGGCATAGCCGGGGATCGCGTCCATCTTGTCGAGCGTGCCGCCGGTATGGCCGAGCCCGCGCCCGGAGATCATCGGCACGAAGCCGCCGCAGGCGGCGACGACCGGCGCCAGCATCAGGCTCACATTGTCGCCCACCCCGCCGGTGGAGTGCTTGTCGATCGCCGGGCCGGGGAGGTCGGACCAGTCGAACACCGCGCCGCTGTCGCGCATCGCCAGGGTCAGCGCGGCGGCTTCCTCGGCGCTCATTCCCCGGAAATAGACCGCCATGGCAAAGGCCGCCACCTGGTCGTCGCCGGCGCTGCCGTCGGTAATGGCCGCGACCATGGCGGCGATTTCCTCGGGCGGCAGGGTCAGCCCGTCGCGCTTGTGGCGGATGATTTCGCTGATCAGCATCGCTCCTCCCGCAAACCTGCAAAAAGGGGCATGATAGCGGACGGCGGGGCTTTCTCAAGCCCCGTGCCGCTTGCCAAGGCGCGGCAAAAGCCGCAGAACGGCCCCATGATTACCCGCGAATTCCTCAAGGGCGACGCCCAGTCGAGCGCCACCTATTCCGACGACGAGCGCTATCGCTACCAGCTGACCCGGATCTGGGCGCCGGGCGCGGGGCGGGTGAGCTTCGTCATGCTCAACCCTTCCACCGCCACCGAGCGGCAGAACGACCCGACCGTGGAGCGCTGCGAGCGGCGGGCGCGGGCGCTGGGATATGGCGCCTTTCGGGTGGTGAACATCTTCGCCTGGCGCGCCACCGATCCGCGCGACATGCGCGCCGCCGCCGATCCGGTGGGGCCGGATAATGACGCGGCCATCGTGGAGGCCGCGCGCTGGGCCGACCGGGTGATCTGCGCCTGGGGCACCCACGGGGCGCATCTGGGGCGCGGCGCGGCGGTGGAGGCGCTGCTGCGCGCGACCGGCAGGCCGCTGTTTCACCTCGGGCTGAGCAAGGCCGGCCACCCCCGCCACCCGCTCTACATAGCCT
>JALWJU010000093.1 GCA_026997055.1 Paracoccaceae bacterium
CCGCATGGCAGAAGGCACAGATGTAACCCACCCTCAACAGACGGAACGGACCATGGCAGATATCGACGACATCAAGGACGGCAAGGATTTCGGGCTCGACCGGCCCCAGGACAGGCAGGGCTTCTTCCTCAAGGGGCTCGCGCATTACGACTGGGGGCTGAAGGCGCGGATGAGCCAGATCTTCAACCCCGAGACCGGGCGCACGGTGATGCTGGCCTTCGACCACGGCTATTTCCAGGGGCCGACGCGCGGGCTCGAGCGCATCGACCTCAACATCGCGCCGCTGTTTGCGCATGCCGACGTGCTGATGTGCACCCGCGGCATCCTGCGTAGCCTGATCCCGCCCACGGTGCGCAAGCCGATCGTGATGCGCGCCTCGGGAGGCAATTCGATCCTCTCGGAGCTTTCCAACGAGACCATCGCGGTGGCCATGGATGACGCGGTGCGCATGGGGGTCTCGGCCATGGCCGCGCAGGTCTATATCGGCGCCGAATACGAGCACAAGTCGATCACCAACGTGATCCGGCTGATCGACGAGGGGCTGCGCGTGGGCATCCCGACGCTGGCGGTGACCGGCGTGGGCAAGGACATGGCCCGCGATGCCCGCTATTTCGGGCTGGCCACCCGCATCGCCGCCGAACTCGGCGCGCATTACGTCAAGAGCTACTTCGTCGAAGAGGGCTTCGAGCGCGTCACCGCCGCCTGTCCGGTGCCGATCGTGATCGCGGGCGGCAAGAAGCTGCCCGAGCTCGAGGCGCTGGAGATGGCCTGGAAGGCCGTGGATCAGGGTGCCGCCGGGGTGGATATGGGCCGCAACATCTTCCAGGCCGAGGACCCGGTGGCGATGATCCAGGCGGTGAGCCGGGTCGTGCATGAGCTGATGCCGGCAAGCCAGGCTTTCGAACTTTATAACGACCTGAAGGCGCAAGCATAGTTTCGCGGCGCATCCAGCGCCGGACCCGTCGGGGGGCGCTGCCCCCCGGCCTCCATCCCGGCCCTCCGATCTCCGGTGCTGCGCCGCTCGCCGCCGCCGCCCGGCTCATCCGCGGCAGAATGAAGGGGATGATCAGCCGTGACGGGCGGCGACGGTCTTGAGGGTGGAGAAGCCGTAGAGCGCCTCGAAGCCCTTTTCACGGCCGTGGCCGGACTTGCCGATGCCGCCGAAGGGCAGTTCCACGCCGCCGCCGGCGCCGTAATTGTTGATGAAGACCTGGCCGGCTTTCAGCTTTTTCGCAAGCCGCATCTGGCGGGCGCCGTTTTCGCTCCAGACGCTGGCGACCAGCCCGAAATCGGTGCCGTTGGCGATGGCGATGGCCTCTTCTTCGGTCTCGAAGGGGATCGCCACCTGCACCGGGCCGAAGATCTCTTCCTGCGCCAGCCTGTGCTCGGGCGGCACGTCCCGGTAGAGCGTGGCGGGGACGTAATGGCCGCCCGCCGGCGCCTCGTCGATGATCGTGCCCTGGCCGGCGATGGGCAGGCCCTTGGCCGCTGCCATATAGCCGGTGACGATCTCCTTCTGGCGCGCCGAGATCAGCGGGCCGAGGTTGAGATCGGCGCGGGCGGGGCCTGACATCATGCCGTTGTAGCTGTCGCTCATGCGCGCGAGCAGGTCTTCGTAAACGCCGCGCTGGATCAGCACCCGCGAGGAGGCCGAGCAGGTCTG
>JALWJU010000094.1 GCA_026997055.1 Paracoccaceae bacterium
GCCCTATGCCCCCGCCCTGGCGGCGGCGGAGGTGGATCTCTCCCGCCAGTTGCTGGTCCATCCCAGGGCTGATAGCGACGGCCTCTGGGCGCTGGAACAGACCCTGCGTTCCGGTACCTGCGGCGCCGTGCTCGCTTGGCCCCTGGCCGGCGATGGCCGGGTGCTGCGCCGCTTGCAGCTTGCGGCCGAGGCCGGCGAGAGCTGCGGTTTCCTGTTCCGGCCGCTGGCCATGGCCCGGCATTTCTCGCCGGCCGCGGTGCGGCTCGAAGTGCAGCGCGAGGGCGAGGGCCTGAGCGTCCGGATCCTGAAGCGGCGCGGGGGCTGGGCGGCCGGCCCCGTGCACATCCCCTATGCCACCCTGACGGCGCCACGGCCCTCCGGGCGTCCCCTGAGCTGAGTCTCTCCCGCCCTGGTCCAGAGGCTCCGACAAGTCCGCCCCTTCCCGCGTCGTCCCGGTCCGCAGGCGCTTCCCGGGCAGACGGGCGAAGCCCCGGGCGGGCCCGCCAAGCCCCTGTGGCTTGCCGTCGAGTTGCCCCGGCTGGCGCTGGAGGTGTTTGCAGGCCCCCCGGCGGGCGGCCTGCTGGTGCATGACGCTGCGGCCCGCCCCTGTGTGGTGGCGGCCGATGCCACCCTGCAGGCGGCCGGGGTGCGGCCGGGGATGCCGCTCGCCGCGGCGCGGGCATTGTGTCCGCAGCTACTCGCCCGGCGCCGCCGGCCGGCCTGCGAGCGCCAGCGCCTGGAAAGGCTTGCCGCCTGGGCAGGGCAATTTACTCCCCAGGTGGTGCTGGTGCCGCCGCAGGGCCTCGTGCTGGAGGTGGGCGGCAGCCGCCGCCTGTTCGGCGGCCTGGAAAGCCTGCTGGGGAAGATAGAGGCCGGTTTCGCCTCCCTCGGCGCCGGGGCCTGCTGCGCCCTTGCGCCTACGCCGCTTGCCGCAACCTGGCTGGCCCGGGCGGACAGCGGTTGCCGCCTGGAGTCCTTCGCCGGGCTGGTCCGCGCCCTCTCGGCATTGCCCCTTGGGGTGCTGGAACTCGACGACAAGGCCCTGGCCCGGCTCGAGGGCATGGGCCTCCGGCGGCTGGGCGATCTGCTGCGCCTGCCGCGTGATGGCCTGGCGCGCCGCCTGGGTCCGGAACTCCTGGAACGGCTCGATCAGGCCCTGGGGCGGCGGCCCGATCCGCGCGCTCCCTTCGAGCCGCCCCCCCGATACCGGGCGCGCCAGGATCTGGCCCTGGAGGCCGAGGCGGCCGATGTCCTGCTGCCGCCGGTCCGTCAGTTGCTGGAGGCCTTCTGCGGCTGGTTGCGGGCACGGGGTGCGGGGGTACTCGCCTGGCGGCTGGAACTGCTGCATCATCGGTGCCCGCCCACCCGCATCCTGCTGAAACTGTCCCGTCCGCAGAGCGCCGTGAACGAACTCCAGGCCCTGGTGGAGGCGCGGTTCGCCGCGCTGGAGCTGGGCGCCCCCGTCACCGGGATCGCGCTCCGTTCCCTGGAGATCGAGGCGCTGGCGCCGCCGCCTGCCGGCGCCGATCTGTTCGATCTCCGCCGCCGCGAGGCCCGGGATCCCCAATGGCTGGTGGAGCGGCTGCGCGCCCGCCTGGGCCGTGACGCGGTGCGGGGCGTCGCCCTGCGCGAGGACTACCGGCCGGAACGGGCCTGGGC
>JALWJU010000095.1 GCA_026997055.1 Paracoccaceae bacterium
GGGCATGGTCCGCCAGTCTGTCGCCGGCTGGGCCTTCGGCGCGGGCCGAGTACCCGCTTCATCCGCCGGCGGCCTGGCCATCCCGCCGCCCGGGGCAGCGGGCGCCGGCCGCGCGGCGCCGCCCGTCACTGGCCGAAAGGCCAGCATGCGCAGCAGGATCATCTCCAGCCCGCCGCGGGGATCGGGTGCATGAGGCAGATCGCGGCGGCCGATGAGGCCGATCTGGTAGAAGAGCTGCACGTCCTCCGGGATCAGCGCCGCGGCAAACTCGCGCACCATTTCTCCATCGCCCTCGCTGTCGTCCAAGGCGCCGGGGACCGCCTGGGCCACAGCCACGCGCTGCAACAGGCTCAACAGTTCTCCCAGCACTTCACCATAATCGGGTGCCTGAGCGGAGAGCCCCTCGACACATTCCAGCAGGGCCGCCCCGTCGCCCGCCGCCAGTGCCCGCAGCAGGGCCTGTACCTGGCCACGCTCGATGGTCCCCAGCATGGCCCGCACCTCGGCCTCGCGCACCGCGCCGCCGCCAAAGGCGATGGCCTGGTCGAGCAGGCTCAGCGCGTCACGCATGCTGCCGTCGGCGGCACGGGCCAGCTCGGCGAGCGCCGCCGGCTCGGATTCAATGCCCTCCTTCGCCAGCACCGCGCCCAGGTGGTCACGGATCCGCTCCGGCGCTAGGCGGCGCAGGTTGAACTGGAGGCAACGCGACAGGATGGTGACCGGCAGCTTCTGCGGGTCGGTCGTCGCCAGCAGGAACTTCACATGCGGCGGCGGCTCCTCCAGGGTCTTCAGCAAGGCGTTGAAGCTGTGCTTGGAGAACATGTGCACCTCGTCGATGAGGTACACCTTGTAGCGGCCCTGGGTGGGGGCATAGGGGACGTTCTCCAGCAACTCGCGGGTCTCGTCCACCTTGGTGCGCGAGGCGGCGTCCACCTCGATCAGATCGACGAAGCGGCCCTCGTCGATCTCGGTACAGGCCGCGCACTCGCCGCAGGGCGTGGAACTCACCCCCTGCTCGCAGTTCAGCGACTTGGCGAAGATGCGCGCGACCGTGGTCTTGCCCACGCCCCGGGTGCCGGTAAACAGGTAGGCGTGATGCAGCCGGTCGTTGTCGAGCGCGTTGACCAGCGCCCGCAAGACGTGCTCCTGCCCCACCATCTCGGCAAAGCTGCGGGGCCGCCATTTACGCGCAAGAACTTGATATGACATAGAAAATAAGGGAGGCGACCTGTGCCAGCCACACTCCGGCGCCCGAGTCCACTGCTGCCGCTGCTCCCTTCCGGGCCTGACGGGGTTCACAGCTTATCGTCGCGGAGGGACCGACACAAGCCACCATTGACCTGTGTGAGGCCGCTCAGGGTATAGCACCCGCAGCCCCGCCGCAAGCGCCCGATTTGCAAGGCACGGGCGCCTGGTTTACCCTACGCGCCTTGCCCCGCCGGCCCCCTGAAACGGCCGCGCGCAGGCCGAGGAAAATCAGCCCATTCCGCCCTCCCCGCCGCGCCACGCAACAGGCGCCATGCGGAAGCGCGGAAGCAAGGATTACAATTCGATACCAGGTTCCCGGAGAGGTGTCCGAGTGGTTGAAGGAGCACGCCTGGAAAGTGTGTATCGCCGAGTTTGCCTTTCCAGTCCCGCTCGAGTGCCTGGCAGTAAGGA
>JALWJU010000096.1 GCA_026997055.1 Paracoccaceae bacterium
TCATCTTGGCACAAATACTCCCGCCGGAGGCTCCCGCCCCCTCGGCCCGCGCGAAAGGCCTGACCCGATGCACCTGCTCGCCGCCACTCCCGGAAGCATCGCCGATGCCAGCGAGCCGGTCGATCTCGGCCAGACGCCGGCCGATATCGTCTTCATCTCCGCCGCCGATACCGAGCTTGCCGCGCTTTCTCAGGCGCGTGCGCAGATGGAAGCGCCGCCCACGCTCCGGCTTGCCAATCTCACCCACCTGGCGCACCCGATGTCGGTGGACCTGCATATCGACCGATGCGCGAGCCGCTCGCGGCTGGTGATCGCAAGGGTGCTGGGCGGCGCCGGCTACTGGAAATACGGCGCCGAGCAATATGCGGCGCGTCTCGGCGAGGCGGGGGTGCCGCTCGCGCTCTTGCCCGGCGACGACAAGCCGGACCCGGAGCTTCGCGCGCTCTCGAGCGTGAGCGACGCGGATTATGCCGCGCTCTGGGCCTATCTCGTCGAGGGCGGGCCGGAAAACGCGGCGAGCTTCCTCGCCCATGCCCGGGCCATGCTCGAAGGCGGCCCGCGCCCCGCCCCGGCGCGCCCGCTCCTGCGCGCGGGGCTCTACTGGCCCGGCGCGGGGGTGGCCGATCTCGACACGGCGCGCGCAGAGTGGAAGGACGGCGCGCCGGTGGTGCCGGTGGTCTTTTACCGCGCGCTGTTGCAGGGCGCGGGGCTCGAGCCGATCGACCGCCTGACCGAGGCGCTTTTGCGCCGGGGGCTCAATCCGCTGCCGGTCTTCGTGGCCAGCCTCAAGGATCCGCTCTCGGCGGCCACCCTCGAGCGCCTGTTTGCCGCCGCTCCGCCCGACGTGATCCTCAACTGCACCGCCTTTGCCGTGGGCAACGCCGGGGCAGGGGGGGCGCATCCGCAAGGGGTATCGAACCCCTTTCGGATGCCTGCCGCCAACCGCGCGCCGGTCTTTCAGGTGGTGCTCTCTTCATCCGGCGAAGAGGCATGGCGCGAGGGTCTCTCCGGCCTTTCCGGGCGCGACATCGCCATGAACGTGGCGCTGCCGGAGGTGGACGGGCGGGTGCTCAGCCGGGCGATTTCCTTCAAGGGCGAGGCCTTTTTCGACGAGGCCACCCAATGCCCCATCGCCACCTATCGCGCGGTTGATGACCGGGTGCGGTTCGTGGCCGATCTCGCCGCCGCCTGGGCGCGCCTGCGCGCAACGCCTGCGCCCGAGCGCCGCATCGCCCTGGTGCTGGCCAATTACCCCAACCGCGACGGTCGCCTGGCCAATGGCGTCGGGCTCGACACCCCGGCCGCCACCGTCCACACGCTGAAGCTGCTCGCGGGCGCCGGCTACCGCGTCACCGATCCGCCCGCCGACAGCGATGCGCTGATGCAGGCGATCCTCGCCGGGCCGACCAACTGGCTCACCGACCGCGCCCGGCGCGCGGGGGGCGTGGAGATGCCGATGTCGGATTACCAGATCGACTACGGCCAGCTTCCCCGCGACCTGCGCGCCCGCATCGAGGAGCGCTGGGGCGCGCCCGAGGCCGACCCCTTCTACACGCCGGGGCGCACCGATTGCGGCCACTTCACCCTTTCGGTGCTGCAATTCGGCAATGTGGTGGTCGGCATCCAGCCCGCGCGCGGCTACAATATCGACCCGAG
>JALWJU010000097.1 GCA_026997055.1 Paracoccaceae bacterium
GGCCGCCGGCGGGGCCTTCGTTGCGGATCACGAAGACGCAGCCCTCTTCGTATGCGCGCTTCTGCACCGCCTCGAAGGCGTCTTCCTCGCACTCGAACACCAGCGCCGGGCCGGTAAAGACCTGCTCTTGCTCGCTCATCCCGGCGACCTTGACGATGGCGCCTTCCGGGGCGAGGTTGCCCTTGAGCCCGACCACGCCGCCGGTCTTGGTGATCGGCTTGTCCACCGGGTAGATCACCCGCCCGTCGGCCTCGCGCTCGATCCGGTCGAGCTCCTCGCCGATGGAGCGCCCCGAGGCGGTCATGCAATCCTCGTGGATCAGCCCCGCCCTGCGCAACTCCTTGAGCACCACCGGCACGCCGCCCGCCTCGTAGAGATCCTTGGCCACATAGCGCCCGCCGGGCTTGAGGTCGGCGATATAGGGCGTGTCGCGGAAGATGTCGCAGACATCGCCGAGGAAGAAGTCGATGCCGGCCTCATGGGCAATCGCCGGCAGGTGCAGCCCGGCATTGGTGGAGCCGCCGGTGGCCGCCACCACGCGGGCGGCGTTTTCCAGCGCCTCGCGGGTGACGATGTCGCGGGCGCGGATATTCTTCTCCAGCAGGTTCATCACCGCCTGGCCGGAGGCCACGCCGTACTGGTCGCGGCTTTCGTAAGGGGCGGGCATGCCGGAGGAATTGAGCAGCGCCAGTCCGATCGCCTCCGATACGCAGGCCATGGTATTGGCGGTGAACTGCCCGCCGCAGGAGCCGGAGGAGGGGCAGGCGATCTTTTCCATCACCGTCAGTTCCGCCTCGCTCAGATTGCCGGCCTGGTGCTGGCCGACGCCTTCGAACATGTCCTGGGCGGTGATGTCGCGGCCCTTGTAGCGGCCGGGCAGGATCGAGCCGCCATAGATGAAGACGCTGGGCACGTTGAGCCGCACCATCACCATCATCATGCCGGGCAGGGACTTGTCGCAGCCCGCCAGCCCCACCAGCGCGTCATAGCAATGGCCGCGCATGGTCAGTTCCACGCTGTCGGCAATCGCCTCGCGGCTGGCGAGGCTCGCGCGCATCCCCTCGTGGCCCATGGCGATGCCGTCGGTCACGGTGATGGTGGTGAATTCGCGCGGGGTGCCGCGGGCTTCCTTCACGCCCATCTTCACCGCCTGGGCCTGGCGGTTGAGGGCGATGTTGCAGGGGGCGGCTTCGTTCCAGCAGGTGGCGACGCCGACCAGCGGCTGGTGGATTTCCTCCTCCGAAAGGCCCATGGCATAGAGATAGGAGCGGTGCGGCGCCCGCTCGGGTCCCTCGGTCACATGGCGGCTGGGCAGTTTGGACTTGTGCTGATTGGAACCTGACATCTCGGCCTCCCTGAATTTCCTCCCTTCCGGGATATTCGCCTTGGCCCGCCGGCACAAGCAATTTGGCGCGGGCGGTTGGTGCCGTGCCCGGGGCGATTGCATTTGCCGCGGAGCCGCCTTATCTGAACACAAAGGCGCAACCAGAGGCACAACCAGAGGCACCCGGCCCATGAACTGGATCACCAATTACGTCAAGCCGCGCATCAATTCTCTGTTTTCGCGCCGCGAAGTGCCCGAGAACCTCTGGATCAAGTGCGACGAATGCGGCACCATGCTGTTTCACCGCGAATTCGCCGAGAGCCTGCATGTCTGCACCAGCTGTGGCCACCACATGGCGATCAGCCCGCGCGAGCGCTTCAAGGCGCTGTTCGACGGCGGCATCTTCACCGAGGTCGAGGTGCCCGAGGCGGTGGCCGATCCGCTGCAGTTCCGTGACCAGAAGCGCTACCCGGACCGGCTGAAGGCGGCGCAGAAGAAGACCGGCGAAAAGGAGGCGATGCTGGTGGCCGAGGGCGAGGTCGGGCGCACGCCCATCGTCGCCGCCGGGCAGGATTTCCGCTTCATGGGCGGGAGCATGGGCATGTATGTGGGCAATGCCATGATCGCCGCGGCCGAGCGCGCGCGCGAGCTCAAGCGCCCGCTGGTGCTGTTTTCGGCCGCAGGCGGCGCGCGGATGCAGGAGGGGATCCTGAGCCTGATGCAGATGCCGCGCACCACCATCGCCGTGCAGATGCTCAGGGAGGCGGGGCTTCCCTATATCGTGGTGCTGACGCATCCGACCACCGGCGGGGTGACTGCTTCCTACGCGATGCTGGGCGACGTGCAGATCGCCGAGCCAAACGCGCTGATCTGCTTCGCCGGGCCGCGGGTGATCCAGCAGACCATCGGCGAGAAGCTCCCGGAAGGTTTCCAGCGCGCCGAGTATCTGCTCGACCACGGGATGATCGACCGGGTGACGCCACGCGGGCAGCTCAGGGACGAACTGGTAACCATCCTGCGCATCCTCATGCGCCAGAGTCCGCGCGTGCATGGCGACCTGCCCGCGCCCGGGCCCGGGACGAAGGCGCCCGAAGGGGCGGATGGGGCCACCGCGAAAGCCCCCGCCGCAACCGAGCCGAGCGAGGCGCTCAGGAAAGCGGCGCAGAAGGCCCCGGAAAAGTGACCGCCTCCACACCGGGGAGCCGCACCGACGCGATCCTTGCGCGGATGCTCGACCTGCACCCCAAGCTGATCGACCTCACCCTTGATCGGGTCCACCGCCTGCTCGCCGCGCTCGACCACCCCGAGCGCCGCCTGCCGCCTGTCATTCATCTCGCCGGCACCAATGGCAAGGGCTCCACCCAGGCGATGATCCGCGCCGGGCTCGAGGCTGCCGGCGCGCGCGTCCATGCCTATACCTCGCCGCACCTGGCCTGGTTTCACGAGCGCATCCGCCTCGCCGGGGCGCTGATCGACGAGGACCGCCTCGCCGCCATCCTCGACCGCTGCCTGGAAGCCAATGGCGACGAGCCGATCACCTATTTCGAGATCACCACCGTCGCGGCCTTTCTCGCCTTTGCGGAAACGCCTGCCGACTGGCTGCTGCTGGAGACCGGCCTGGGCGGGCGGCTGGACGCGACCAACGTGATCGAAAGGCCCCGCCTGACCGTGATCACGCCCATCTCCATCGACCACACCCGGTTTCTCGGCGAGACCCTGACCGAAATCGCCGGCGAAAAGGCCGGCATCCTCAAGCCCGGCGTGCCCTGCGTGGTCGCGCGCCAGCCCGATGCGGCGATGGAGGTGATCGAGGCCCGCGCCGCGCGCCTCGGCGCGCCGCTGATCGCCTGCGGCCAGCACTGGAATGTGAGCCGCGAGGGCGACCGGCTGGTGTTTCAGGACGAAACCGGCCTGCTGGACCTGCCCCGCCCGAACCTGATCGGAGCGCATCAGTTCGACAATGCCGGCGCGGCGCTCGCTGCCCTGCGCGCCCTGGGCGCGGACGAGGTCGCCTGCGAGGCCGCCGTCAGCCGCGCCCACTGGCCCGCCCGGATGCAGCGCCTGCGCCACGGCCCGCTGATCGAGGCGGCGGGCGACAGCGAGCTCTGGCTCGACGGCGGGCACAACCCGGCCGCGGGCGCGGCGCTGGCCGAGGTGCTCGCCAGCCTCCCGCCGCGCCCCACGGTGCTGGTCTGCGGGATGCTGGCGACCAAGGATGTCGAGGGCTTTCTGCGCCCGCTCGCGCGCGAGGCGGGCGCGCTGATCGCTGTCGAGATCACAGACGAGCCCGCCACCCTTCCGGCTGCCGAAACCGCCCGCATCGCCCGCGAAGTGGGGCTCGAGGCAGAGACCGCCCCCGACCTCGGAGCCGCCATCCGCCGTGCCGCAGACCGCGATCCGGCGCCGCGCATCCTGATCTGCGGTTCTCTCTACCTTGCCGGGCAGGTGTTGCGCGAAAACGGATAGCATTTTCCGGGGGCGGGAGATTTCTGCATATTTCCCAGCGTCTTGCTTGTGATCACGAAAAAAATTTTTTCCAATTGTACAAAAACCGGGAGGGATTTCGATTCAACCCACGGAAACGACTCACTTTTTTATCGCTTTGGCGGCTATCCCCGCGAAACACCACAGAATATTGACGAAATCAGATAAATGACACAATATATCGGTCAGAATATGAGGGGACGAGGCACCTCACCAGACAATCATAAGAACCTGTCGAGCAAGACAGACGGACAGGGGGACGTAGATGTTTCGGTTGCTTGGCAGCGCCATGATCACTTTTGTGATCACATGTGTACAGGCCACGGCGCAGGACGTTCGAATCACGCCGGAACTGGAGGTGTTCAGGGTCACGATCAATGGCGAGCCGATCGAGATCTCGCGCATCCAGGACACGGCCAACCGGCTGACAAACGAGTTCTCCAAGACATCCCGCCCCTGTCCACCCTTCTGCATTCATCCCATGTCCGCCGCTCCGGGCGTGGCGACCATCGGCGAGCTTGAAGTGCTCGATTTCCTCCAGCGCGAGGTGGCCGCCGGGACCGGCCTGCTGGTGGATGCGCGGGTGCCGGAATGGTTCGCCAAGGGGACCATCCCCGGCGCGGTCAACATCCCCTTCCTGACCCTGGCCGAGAGCAATCCCTTCCGCGACGAGATTCTCAAGGCGATCGGAGCGAGGATGGAGGGAAGCGGCTGGAATTTCGACAAGGCAATGAATCTCGCCCTGTTCTGCAACGGTCCGTGGTGCGACCAGAGCCCCCGCGCCATCAGAGCCCTGATCGAGGCCGGATATCCGCCCGAAAAGCTTTTCTACTACCGCGGCGGCATCCAGAACTGGGCATTGCTCGGTCTGACCCTGAAAGAGCCGAATTCGTGACCGGAGGCCATCCATGCGCATCCTGCTGATCCTTTTCCCGTTCTTCCTGGCCATTGGCGGGCTGGTCTTCCTTCAGACCGGAATGTTCGCTCCCCAAGGCGGCGCGCAGGGGGGCGCGGCGGCTCCGGTCGCCTCCGCGCGGGCGACGGCTGCGCCTGACGCCATGCCCCTGTCCGATGTGACCGAGGTGGTGGCGCGCCTGCCCGCCGACCAGCCGACCGGGCAGGTCCGCCCGGTCGCGCGCCCGGCGCGCGCGCAGGCCGGCGGTGACGACATGCAGAGCCTGACCATGAATGTCCTGGCCAGCCTGGGCATGGCTCCGGCCCCGGCGCCCGGTGCCCCGGTCTCCGCATCGGCCGCTGCCGGCGGGCAGGGCGGGCAGGACGAGATGGAGGCCCTCACCATGGCCGTGCTTGCCAGCCTGTCCGGCAGCCGTCCGGCCTCGGCTGCCTCCGATCCCCCGGCCGAAAACCTGTCCCTGGCCGATCTGGTCTCCCGTGCCGTTGCCCGGGGCCAGTCCGATGCCTATCTTGACGCGCTTATCAACGAAGCCGCCGATTCCGGACAGATCGAGGTGCCCGGGGCCCTGCGTACCGCGAATGGGCGCGTGGATACCGATGCGCTTCTGCGCGCCCTGATTCAGGCCGGCAATGGTTCCGGGCCGGCTCGAAACCCCGAAGACATCATCCCCACCGGCGCCGGGGTCGAGGTGCGGGTGGTGCAGGAGGCCGGCCAGACCGTTCCCTATTACTTCTATACCGTTCAGGAGGGTGATTCGCTCGGCGCCATCGCCCTGAATTTCTATGGCGACGCCGCCCTCTACAAGGTGATCTACGAGGCCAACCGCCGCCTGCTCTCTTCCCCGGACCGGATCAGGATCGGTCAGCGTCTGCGGATCCCGGCCCGTCGGCAGGGCTGAGCGGCTTGCCCCATTCCGCCCCCTGCATCTCCATCAGGCGGCTCGCGGTGCGCTCGAATTCGAACGCCCCCTCGCCCTCCACGTAGAGCAGATGCGGGGGTGCTGCGGCCGAGGCGACCAGCCGCACCCGCGCCTCGTAGAGCGCGTCGATCAGGGTCACGAAGCGGCGCGCCTCGTTGAAGTTCGACCGGCCGAGGCGCGGGATGTCCTCGAGCAGCAGCACCCGGACCGCCTGCGCAATCGCCAGGTAATCGGCCGGCCCCAGCGCCCGGGCGCAAAGGTCGTGGAAGCTCGCGCGCGCCACCCCGTTGCGAAAGGCGGGCAGCACCACCTTGCGCCCCTTCACCTCGATTTCCAGAGGCGCGCCCTCGCCCCCGGCCAGTTCCTGCCAGATGCGTGCCATTTCGGTGCGCGCCGCGTCGTCGGCCGGGGTGAAATAGACCCGTGCCCCGGCCAGAAACGCCTGCCGGTAGTCGCGCGGGCTGACCAGTTCGTGCACCACCATCCGCCGTTTGATGAAGTCGATGAAGGGCAGGAACAGCTGGCGATTGAGCCCGTCCTTGTAGAGGTCGTCCGGCGGCCGGTTCGAGGTGGTGACGATCGCCACGCCCGCCTCCATCAGCTTTTCGAACAGCCGCCCCACCACCATCGCATCGGCAATGTCGGTGATCTGCATCTCGTCGAGCGCCAGCAGCCGCAGCCCCGCGCTCAGGCGCTTCGCCACCGGCTCCAGGGCATCTTCCACCCCCTGCCGACGCGCCGCGTGCAGCCCCGCCTGCACCTGCTGCATGAAGGCATGGAAATGCACCCGGCGCTTGCCCTCGATGTCGAGGCTTTCCACGAACATGTCCATCAGCATCGACTTGCCGCGCCCGACGCCCCCCCACAGATACAGCCCCTGCGGTACCTCCTCGGGCTTGTGAAACAGACCGCCAAGGATCCCCCGCCGGCGCCGTCCGCCCGCCTCCAGATGTCGCCGGATATCCTCGAGCAGCGGCAGCACTGCAAGCTGCGCCGGGTCCTCCTTCAGCGCCCCGGCCGCTACCCTTGCCGCGTAAATCTCCTGCAACGTCTCTGCCACTTCTCACGTCTTCCGTTCAGGATATCCCGGGAATTCGGGGGCTGGCCCCGGCCTTTTCACAGCCCTCTCATACCGGCAGCGCGGTGGTCTTGAATACCGTGCGCAGGGCGAAGCTCGACTGCATCCCCTGCACCCCCGGCAGGCGCGCCAGATATTGCCGGTGAATGCGGGCGAAATCCTCCGTATTCTGCGCCACCACCTTGAGCAGGTAATCCGCGGTGCCCGCCATCAGGTGGCATTCCAGCACGTCGGGCACCAGCGCCACCTGCCGCTCGAAGGCTTCCAGCACCTCGTCGGCCTGCCCCGAGAGGGTGATCTCCACGAAAACCGTGGTCGCGCAGCCCAGCCGGCGTGCGTCCAGGAGCGCGACATATTCGCGGATATAGCCTTCGGCCTCCAGCCGCTGCACCCGCCGGTGACAGGCCGAAGGCGAGAGATTCACCTCCTCCGACAGCTCCGCATTGGAAATGCGCCCGCGCTTCTGCAGCACGGCAAGGATTCGACGATCTATCCGGTCCAGTTTCATATCGTGCACATTTCTTGCGTGAAATGCCCCCTTTGCACATCATTTCATCGGAAGCATAGCCCCTTGCGCCGCGATTGACAAAGCAATTGCAGCAGGCTCTGCGTAAAATTGCCGCAGCATGTATCGAAGCATCTAGCCGGAGGGAGCCATGCTTGTCGGATGCCCGAAAGAGATCAAGCCGCAGGAATACCGCGTCGGCCTCACCCCCCACGCCGCGCGCGAGGCGATTGCCCATGGCCACGCGGTCATCGTCGAGACCGGCGCCGGGGTGGGGGCCGGCTTTGCCGACAGCGACTATGCCGCCGTCGGGGCGGAGCTGGTGGACAGTGCCGAAGAGGTCTTTGCCCGCGCCGAGCTGATCGTCAAGGTCAAGGAGCCCCAGGCGGTGGAGCGCAGGATGCTGCGCGAGGGGCAGGTGCTGT
>JALWJU010000098.1 GCA_026997055.1 Paracoccaceae bacterium
TTCGCGCGGCAGGCCGATATCCAGATCAATGGCCCTGGCGGCTGCATACAGGCGGTCGAGGTGCTCACCGAGAAAGGCGAAGCGGCTGTTATACAGGCGCAGCCCCTCCCACACTCCGTCGCCCAGCATGAAGCCGCTGTCATAGACGCTTACCAGCGCCTCGCCCTTGGGGACGAGGCGGCCATTGAGCCAGACTTGCAGATGCTCGTTGCGCGGATCATGTACGGCATCGTGGCTGGTCATGGCTGGCGCTCCAGAAAGGCTTCTACCTCTTCGCGCGTGGGGATCGCGGCAGCGGTACCGGGTCGGGTGACCTGGATTGCGGCGGCGGCAGAGGCAAGACGCATGGCATCGCGGCGCGAAAGCCCCTGGTCGAGCCCTGCGGCAAGAGTGCCGATGAAGCAATCCCCCGCGCCGGTGGTGTCAACGGGCGTGACCGCAAAGGCGGGCATCTCTGTATCTCCTCCGGCGCTTTTCCAGACAGAGCCGCGCCCGCCGCGGGTGATGATCCTGTCGGGGAGCAAATCCGTCTCTAATGCCGCCGAAAGCGCCGCATATTCTCCCTCGTTCATTACCAGAAGGTCCGTATGGGGCAGCATGGCACGCACGGCTTCGGCGTCAAAGGGCGCGGCGGAATAGATCACGAAGAGGCCCAGTGTACGGGCCTTCTCTGCAGCCTCTGGCTGGAGATCGGTTTCGTTTTGCAAAAGCAGGATATCGCCGGGCTTTGCGTCGGAAAGCGTCTCTGATACGGCAGTCAGAGACTGTTTTTCATTGGCGCCGGGATAGATCACGATGGCGTTTTCGCCCTCGGGATCGACATTGATGATGGCATGGGCCGTGGGGGTTTCGACCTGGATGATCCCGGCAATATCCACGCCATGGCCCGCCAGCGCCTCCAGCGCCCAGGCCCCATCCGGCCCGACAGCGCCGATATGCTTCACGAGCGCGCCCGCGCGCGCTGCGGCGACCGACTGGTTCGCCCCCTTGCCACCCAGCCCGGTGGCCAGATGCGTGGCGGCGAGGGTCTCGCCGGGCCGGGGCAGGTGCGGCACCTGATAGATGTGGTCGGCATTGATCGAACCCAGATTGAATATCGTCATCTCAGCCCACCTTGCAGGCCGCCAGCAGCGCCATGTTCAGGATGTCATTGGCGGTGGAATTGGTCGAACAGAGCTGGATCGGCTTGTCTATCCCCGAGAGGATCGGCCCGATCAGGGTGGCGCCGGCAAGCTCCTGCATCATCTTGACCGTGATCGAGGCGGAATGGCGCGCGGGCATGACGAGGATATTGGCCGGGCCGGTCAGGCGACAGAAGGGAAATGCCGCCATCGCCTCCATGTTCAGCGCCACATCGGCGGTCATCTCGCCGTCAAACTCGAAATCCACTCCGCGCGCTTCGAGGATCTCGGGCGCGGTGTGCATCTTGTCGGCACGCTCGGAGCGGGGATAGCCGAAGGTCGAGAAACTCACGAACGCCACCCGCGGCTCCAGCCCCAGCGCCCTGGCCACCCCGGCGGCGTGCTCGGCGATATTGGCGAGGTCTTCGCTCTCGGGCCATTCATGGACCAGCGTATCGGCCACCAGCACAATACGCCCCTTGTGCAGGATCGCGGTTACACCCACGGCTCCGGAGCGGGTGTCGGCATC
>JALWJU010000099.1 GCA_026997055.1 Paracoccaceae bacterium
AACCCGCCCCGGAACCAGAACCGAATCCGACAGTTTCGGCCCGCTCGAAGTCCCCGCCGACCGCTACTGGGGCGCCCAGACCCAGCGCTCGCTGATGAACTTCCCGATCGGCTGGGAGCGCCAGCCGGCGCCGGTCATCCACGCGCTCGGCGTCATCAAGCGCGCCTGCGCCGAGGAGAACAAGGCCACCGGCAAGCTCGCCCCCGAAATCGCCGACGCCATCATCGCCGCCGCCGACGAGGTGCGCGAAGGCCGGCTTGACGACCACTTCCCGCTGGTGGTCTGGCAGACCGGCTCGGGCACGCAGTCGAACATGAACGCCAACGAGGTGATCGCCAACCGCGCCATCGAGATCCTCGGCGGGGTGATCGGCTCCAAGGACCCGGTGCACCCGAACGATCACGTCAATATGGGCCAGAGCTCCAACGACACCTTCCCCACCGCCATGCACATCGCCACCGCGACGCAGGTGCACAAGCTGCTCCTGCCCTCCCTCACCGCGCTGGCCGAGGGGCTTGAGGCCAAGGCCGAGGAATTCGCCGACATCATCAAGATCGGCCGCACCCATACCCAGGACGCGACCCCGCTCACGCTGGGCCAGGAGTTTTCCGGCTACGCGCACCAGATCCGCCAAGGCATCAAGCGGGTGGAAGCCGCCATGCCCGGCATCCACGAGCTCGCCCAGGGCGGCACCGCCGTGGGCACCGGGCTCAACACCACCCGCGGCTGGGCCGAGGCCGTGGCCCGGCGCATCGCCGCCATCACCGGCCTGCCCTTTGTCACCGCGCCGAACAAATTCGAGGCGCTGGCCGCCCATGACGCCATGGTGTTCCTCTCCGGCGCGCTGAAAACCGTGGCCGGCGCCTGCTACAAGATCGCCAACGACATCCGCTTCCTCGGCTCCGGGCCCCGCTCGGGGCTGGGCGAACTGATCCTGCCGGAAAACGAACCCGGCTCCTCGATCATGCCCGGCAAGGTCAACCCGACCCAGGCCGAGGCGCTGACCCAGGTCGCCATTCACGTCATGGGCAATGACGCGGCGCTGGGCTTTGCCGGCTCCCAGGGCCATTTCGAGCTCAATGTCTACAACCCGATGATGGCCTACAACCTCCTGCAGTCGATCCAGCTTCTGGGCGACGCCACCGCGAGCTTCACCGAACGCATGCTCAAGGGCATCAAGGCCAACGAAGCGCGCATCGAAAAGCTGATGCGCGAAAGCCTGATGCTGGTCACGGCACTCGCCCCCGAGATCGGCTACGACAAGGCCACCGAGGTCGCCAAGACCGCGCATAAAAACGGCACCACCCTGCGCGAAGAGGCGATAAGGCTCGGCTATGTGGACGAAGAGACCTTCGACCGCGTGGTGCGCCCCGAGCGGATGATCGGCCCGAAGGAGGCCTGAGTGGCGCGCATCACCAACCTGAACCGCTTTCGCAAAGAGAAGGCGCGGGCCGAAAAGCGCGCCCGCGCCGAGGCCAACGCCGCCAAATACGGCCGCAGCAAGGCGCAAAAAGAGCTCGAACAGGCCCGCGCCGAAAAATCCGCCCGCCTGCTCGATGCGCACCGGCGCGACGGCGGCGCTGACGGCGAAAACTGACCGAATTCGCCTAAAATCCTGCGTAAAACATCGCCCCCGCCAGCCCCCCCGC
>JALWJU010000100.1 GCA_026997055.1 Paracoccaceae bacterium
GGCTGCACCTGGAACGACATCACCGATCGCGAGATCGACGCACAGGTGGCGCGCACTGCCTCCCGGCCGCTGCCTTCGGGGCAGGTGAGCCTCAGGGGCGCGCTGGTCTGGATGGGGGCGCAGCTGGCGCTTTCGGCGCTGATCCTGCTGAGTTTCAACAGCGCCGCGATCATTGCCGGGATCGCCGCGCTGTTGCCGGTGGCGGTCTATCCCTTTGCCAAGCGCTTTACCTGGTGGCCGCAGGTCTTTCTCGGTATCGCCTTCAACTGGGGCGCGCTGCTGGGCTGGCTCGCGCATGCGGGGCATCTGAGCCTCGCGCCGGTACTGCTTTATCTCGCCGGGCTGTTCTGGACGCTGTTTTACGACACGATCTATGCCTATCAGGATATCGAGGATGACGCGCTGATCGGCGTCAAGTCTACCGCGCGGCTGTTCGGCGAGAATCCGGCGCCGTGGCTGAGGGGCTTTCTCGCCGCCACGGTGCTGCTGATGAGCGCGGCGGTGATCGTGGCCTTGGCGCCGGGGGGCAATCCGCTGCGCCTGGCGGTGGCGCTGGGGGGGGCGTGGTTCTTTGGCTGGCACATGGCCTGGCAGCTGAGCCGGCTCGACATAACCGATGCGCGCGCCTGCATGGTGCTGTTTCGCTCCAACCGCGACGCCGGGCTGATCGTCGTGCTGTTTCTTGCCATTGCCGCGATCGTGTAGGCTGGGCGATTGCCTTGGCGCGGATAAGCCAATAGGAAGGGGCGGCGGGCCGGGCACGTCCGCCTGGCGATGACCGGACGGCAGGCGACCACGAAGATCGCCGCACGGATGGCACGCGCAGCGAAGACAGAAGCAGCGAAGACAGAAGCAGCGAAGACAGAAGAAGTCAGAAGAAGAATACAGAAGAACGAGCAACGACAGCCGAATGCGCCTTTCACATCTCGCCCTGAATGCCGGTATCGTCCTGGCTGCCGGTCTGCTTGCATTGCTGGTCGCCTATCTGGCCGCCGGCGGTATCGAGCGTGCCGCATTGCGCGATATTTCCGCGCGTTTTGCCCTGCAGGGGGTCGAAAACGTGACCGTCTCCACTTCCGGGCTGCAGGTTACCCTTTCGGGGGAGGTGCAGAGCGAGGCGGCGCGTTTCCGGGCGCTCTCGGCAGCGGGCCAGGTGGTGGATAATGCGCGCCTGGTCGATCATATCGAGGTGGCTCCGCCCGAAGAGATCAGCCCGCCGGATTTTTCGGTAGAGATGCTGCGCAACGAGGACGGGATCCAGCTGATCGGGCTGGTCCCCCAGGCGGTCGATCGTGCGGCGCTGGCACGCAAGATCGCCCGGATCGGCGAAGGGGCGCGGGTGGTGGATCTGCTGCAGAGCGCCGATTATCCGGTGCCCGAGGGCTGGGAGCCGGCGCTGGACTTCGCCCTGGAGGCGCTGGCGCGTCTGGAGCGGTCGAAGATTTCGGCCGCGCCCGGGCGGGTGGCGATCACGGCCATTGCCGGCTCGGCGGGCGAAAGGCGTGCGCTCGAGCGGGAGCTTGCGCGCCGGATGCCCGGGGGGCTGGAACTTTCGCTGGAGATCACGGCGCCGCGCCCGGTGCTGACCCCCTTCACCATGCGTTTCGTGATCGAGGCGGAGGCGGATGACGGTCAGGATGACGG
>JALWJU010000101.1 GCA_026997055.1 Paracoccaceae bacterium
TCTTTGCCTTCCTTGTCCTTGTCATCGGGCAGGTTGAACAGGCTGTCGGCATCGACCAGCGGGTCGGCCTCGCTCTCCTGCGTGCCGCTCAGCGAGAAGGTTTCGAGCCCCTCGATCGCCGAAGGCATTTTCGGCTCTGTTTCCATGCTCAGGCTCTGCTCGGTCGAGACCAGCTTGCGCCGCTCGTCATCGGTCATTGCGGTCCCCTCGCGGGCTTTCCGGGCATTGGCCTTCTGCACGGCGGCATCCAGTTCGGACTGTTTGCACAGGCCGAGCGCCACCGGGTCAATCGGCTCGATATTGCTGATGTTCCAGTGGGTGCGGTTGCGGATCGCCTGGATGGTCGGCTTGGTGGTGCCCACCAGCCGGGAGATCTGCCCGTCGCTCAGCTCGGGGTGAAACTTCACCAGCCACAGGATCGCCGCTGGGCGGTCCTGGCGCTTGGAGAGCGGGGTGTAGCGCGGCCCCCGGCGCTTCTCCTCGCCCACGGCGGCGGCGTTGAACTTGAGCTTGAGCTTGTGCAGCGGGTCCTTCTCGCCGGCTTCGATCTCTTCGCGGGTGAGCTGGTTATTGGCGATCGGGTCGAAGCCGCGCACGCCCGCGGCTACGTCGCCGTCGGCGATGCCCTGCACTTCCAGCTCGTGCATGCCGCAGAAATCGGCGATCTGCTTGAAGGTGAGGGTGGTATTGTCCACCAGCCAGACGGCGGTGGCCTTGGCCATGATCGGTTTCCTGTCCATGTGGCACTCCTTTGCCTTGCGCCTTGCACTTGCCCGGGTACAACGCTCCCGCGCCCTGGCCGGGCGGCCCTGCCGGAAGGCGCGGGCGGGTTTCCGTTGTCGGGGAACTCGGGGTCTGTATACTGCGCAAAAGGCGGAAGGGGAAGAGGCAATGCGCTGGTTGCTGGTTCTGATCCTGTCGGCAGGAGTCGGCGCGGCCCGGGCCGAGGGCGAACGGGCCGGGGAGTTCGACTATTATGTGCTGGCGCTCTCCTGGTCGCCCAGCTGGTGCGCGCTGGAGGGAGATGCGCGCGGCGCGCGCCAATGCGATCCGGGGCGCGGCTTTGGCTGGGTCGTGCACGGGCTCTGGCCGCAATACGAGCGGGGCTGGCCCAGCTATTGCCGGGGTGGCGCCCGGGCGCCCTCGCGCGCCGAGACCGCCGCCATGGCCGATATCATGGGGGCGGGCGGCGCTGCCTGGTATCAGTGGAAGAAGCACGGCATCTGCTCGGGGCTCACGGCTCGGAACTACTTTCACCTGGTGCGGCTCGCCTGGGAGCGGGTACGACGCCCCGAAGTGCTGCGCCGGCTCACCGATACGGTACGCCTGCCCGCCTCGGTGGTCGAGGATGCGTTCATCGCCGTCAATCCCGGTCTCGAGCCCGACATGATCACCATCACCTGCCGGGAGGGCCGCATCCAGGAAGCGCGCATCTGCCTCACTCGTGCGCTGGAGTTCCGCTCCTGCAGCGGGACGGTGGCACGCGATTGCAGCCTGTCGCAGGCGATTCTGGAGCCGGTGCGCTAGGTCACATACCCATAAACAGGATTCCCATCTCTGACGGTTTGTGATTCACTTTCTGCAAAGAGCAGGAGGTGAGCATGGCGCGATTTGATTTGACGGATTTCGAGTGGTCTGTGATC
>JALWJU010000102.1 GCA_026997055.1 Paracoccaceae bacterium
GCCCGGCGAGGCCCCCAAGGTGGAGGTCGGCGACGAGGTGGAAGTCTATCTGCGCCAGGTGGAGAATGCCCGCGGCGAGGCGGTCATCTCCCGCGAAATGGCCCGGCGCGAAGAGGCCTGGGACCGGCTGGAAAAGGCCTATGCCGCCGGCGAGCGCGTCGAGGGCGCGATCTTCGGCCGGGTCAAGGGCGGCTTCACCGTCGATCTGGGCGGCGCGGTCGCGTTTTTGCCCGGCAGCCAGGTGGATGTGCGCCCGGTGCGCGACGCAGGCCCCCTGATGGGCCTCAAGCAGCCCTTCCAGATCCTCAAGATGGACCGGCGCCGCGGCAATATCGTGGTCTCGCGCCGCGCCATTCTCGAAGAGAGCCGCGCCGAGCAGCGCGCCGAGGTCATCGCCCGCCTGAAGGAGGGCGACGTGGTCGAGGGCGTGGTCAAGAACATCACCGAATACGGCGCCTTCGTGGACCTGGGCGGCGTGGACGGCCTCCTGCATGTGACCGACATGGCCTGGCGGCGCGTCAACCACCCCTCCGAGATCCTGTCGATCGGCGAGACCATCAAGGTGCAGGTGATCAAGATCAACAAGGAAACCCACCGCATCAGCCTCGGCCTCAAGCAGCTGCAGGAAGATCCGTGGGATCTGGTCGGCGCCAAGTATCCGCTGGGCAGCGTCCACAAGGGCCGGGTCACCAACATCACCGATTACGGCGCCTTCGTGGAGCTGGAGCCGGGCGTCGAGGGGCTGGTCCATGTCAGCGAGATGTCCTGGACCAAGAAGAACGTGCATCCCGGCAAGATCGTCTCGACCAGCCAGGAAGTCGAGGTCATGGTGCTGGAGATCGACGGCGCCAAGCGGCGCGTCTCGCTCGGCCTCAAGCAGACCCAGCGCAACCCGTGGGAGGTATTCGCCGAGAAATACCCGCCGGGCACCGAGGTCGAGGGCGAGGTCAAGAACATCACCGAGTTCGGCCTGTTCATCGGGCTCGACGGCGATATCGACGGCATGGTGCACCTGTCGGACCTGAGCTGGGATCAGCGCGGCGAAGAGGCGATCCAGGAATACCGCAAGGGCGATGTGGTGCGCGCGGTGGTTTCCGACGTGGATATCGAGAAGGAGCGCATCAGCCTCTCGATCAAGGCGCTGGGCGGCGACAAGTTCGCCGAGGTGGTCGGCGGCGTGAAGCGCGGCGACGTGGTGACCGTCACCGTGACCGCGATCGAGGATGGCGGCATCGAGGTGGAATACGAGGGGATGAAGGCCTTCATCCGCCGCTCGGATCTCAGCCGCGACCGCGCCGAGCAGCGCCCCGAGCGCTTCCAGATCGGCGACAAGGTCGATGCCCGCGTGACCAATGTGGACAGCAAGACCCGCCGTCTCGGCCTGTCGATCAAGGCGCGCGAAATCGCCGAAGAGAAAGAAGCCGTGGCCCAGTACGGCTCCTCGGATTCGGGCGCGAGCCTCGGCGATATCCTCGGCGCGGCGCTCAAGAGCAGCGACGAATAGGCCCGCCCGGCTGACGAGAAGGCAGGGGCCCCGCCCGGCTGGCGGGGCCTTTTGCATGCGGGCGAATCACGCCTTCTCGCCGCCCCCGGCCCTGCCCGCCGCCGCCGCCAGATCCGCCCGCCGGCCGGCCTCCGGC
>JALWJU010000103.1 GCA_026997055.1 Paracoccaceae bacterium
CTCGTCATCGCCGATCAGCACCCGGTTCGGATCGGCGCTGAGCGTGGTCTTGCCGGTGCCCGACAGGCCGAAGAAGACGGCGGTATCGACCGGATTTCCCGGAGCGTGGTTGGCCGAGCAATGCATCGCCATGATGCCCTTGCCGGGCAGGATGTAGTTGAGCAGGGTGAAGATCGACTTCTTGTTCTCGCCGGCATATTCGGTGCCGCCGACGAGGATCAGTTTCTTCTGAAAATTCAGCGCGATGACGGTCTCGGAGCGGCAGCCGTGGCGGGCGGGGTCGGCCTTGAAGGAAGGCGCGTTGATCAGGGTGAATTCGGGCGTGAAGCCGTCGAGCTCCGCGCGCGCCGGGCGGCGCAGCATGGTGCGGTTGAACAGCGCGTGCCAGGCAAGCTCGGTGATCATGCGCACGTCCAGCCGGTGCTCCGGGTCGGCGCCGGCATAAAGGTCCTCGACGAACACGTCGCGCCCCTTCAGATGGGCGAGCATGTCCGCATGCAGCCGGTCAAAGGCCGCGGGCTCCATCGGCGGGTTGTTCTCCCACCAGATCGTGTCTTCCACATCCGGGGTGCGGACCACGAACTTGTCCTTCGGCGAGCGCCCGGTATGCTGGCCGGTCGCCACCAGCAGCGTGCCGCCATTGCCCAGGTGCCCCTCCCCGCGCCGGAGCGCGTGCTCCATCAGGTCGGGCTCCAGCAGGTTGTAATAGATGTGGCCGAGCCCCTCGATCCCCTGGTCTTCGAGCTTCAGGGCGGGGTTCACGCGTCCGGTTTCCATGCTTCTTTCCTCGGGCTGGATGCGATTGTATGCGCTTGGCTCCGCTATAGCACTTCGCCGATGCTTGTTAAGGGCTGTTTTGGCGCGTTAGCGATACCACGCCCATGTTTGCGCAATCAGCGGGCGAAAGTCCGGCACAAGGCCGACAGATCGGCGAAAAGTGAGACATATTAGTCATTATTTACCCTTTTTGTTCTTTGCTTGGGGAGCAAGCAGAGGTGATTCGTACAAAAATGTTGATTTTTCACCGCTGAACCGGAACAATGAAGGAAAACAGAACGAAAATGAGCAGTAAAAGGAACCTCACATGTCGAGGATAGCGTTGGTTGACGACGACAGGAATATCCTGACGTCGGTGTCGATGACACTGGAGGCCGAGGGTTTCGAGGTCGAGACCTACAATGACGGGCAGACGGCGCTGGCCGCCTTTTCCAACCGGATGCCGGACATGGCGGTGCTGGACATCAAGATGCCGCGCATGGACGGAATGGACCTCCTGCAGCGCCTGCGCCAGAAGACCGCGAACCTGCCGGTGATCTTCCTCACCTCCAAGGACGACGAGATCGACGAGGTGCTCGGCCTGCGCATGGGGGCGGATGACTATGTGAAGAAGCCGTTTTCCCAGCGGCTGCTGGTCGAGCGCATCCGCGCGCTTCTGCGCCGGCAGGAGGCGATCGCCTCCGACAGCACCGACACGCCGGAGGAAAAGGCGATCATGGAGCGCGGACATCTGACCATGGACCCGCTGCGCCATGCGGTCACCTGGAAGGGCAAGGACGTCTCGCTCACCGTGACCGAATTCCTGCTGCTGCAGGCACTGGCCCAGAGGCCCGGCTTCGTCAAGAGCCGCGACCAG
>JALWJU010000104.1 GCA_026997055.1 Paracoccaceae bacterium
AGGACATGGCGGCGGTCGAGCGCATCGTCATCACCGCGTCCGGGGGGGCCTTTCGCGACTGGCCGCTGGAGAAGCTCGCCGAGGCGACGCTGGAGCAGGCGCTGACGCACCCCAATTGGGACATGGGGGCGCGGATCACCATCGACAGCGCATCCATGTTCAACAAGGCGCTGGAAGTCATTGAAACGCGGGAGTTTTTCGAGATCGCGCCGGAGCGGATCGAAGTCCTCGTCCACCCCCAGAGCCTGGTCCATGCGCTGGTCGGCTTTCGCGACGGGGCGCTGATGGCGCATCTGGGCGCGCCGGACATGCGCCACGCGATCGGCTATGCGCTGAACTGGCCCGAACGCGCGCCGCTGCCGGTCAGGCGCCTGGACCTTGCCGCCATCGGCCGGCTCGAATTCCGTACCCCCGACGAGGCCCGCTATCCGGCCCTGCGGCTTGCGCGCGAAGTCATGGAAGAGGGCGGGCTTGCGGGGGCCGTCTTCAACGCCGCCAAGGAAGCGGCGCTCGATGCCTTCATGGGGCGCAAGATCGGCTTTCTCGACATGGCCCGGGTGGTGGAAAAAGTGCTTGCGCGCGGGGTGCCGGGGCTTGATGGTGGCGCGATGACCCTTGATAAGGTGGCCGCGGCCGACCAGATGGGCAGACAGGCGGCAAGGGAAATCATCGCTGCGGGCCGCTGAGAGTGGCGGAGGCGGTGCGAGGCGCGGCGTGAGGTGGCGACCGAAGCCGGCGGCTGGCACGGGACGGGTACAGAACGGGTACAGACAGGTAGAAACAGGCAGGGCACTCACATGGATCTGGTCGGACTCATTCCGCAATTCGGCAATCTCGCCTTTACCGTTCTGGCCTTTATCGTGGCGCTGACGATCATCGTCTTCATCCACGAATACGGTCATTACATCATCGGCCGCCTCTCGGGCATCCGCGCCGAGGTTTTTTCCATCGGCATCGGCCCGGTCCTGTGGTCGCGCACCGACAGGCGCGGCACCCGCTGGCAGATCGCCGCCTTTCCGGTCGGCGGATTCGTCAAGTTCCTCGGCGATGCCAATGCCGCCAGCGCCGGGGCCGATGGCGCGGTGCTCGAGGGGCTGAGCGAAGCCGAACGGCGCGCCTCCATGCCCGG
This sequence comes from Paracoccaceae bacterium, assembly GCA_026997055.1. Taxonomy (GTDB): domain Bacteria; phylum Pseudomonadota; class Alphaproteobacteria; order Rhodobacterales; family Rhodobacteraceae; genus JAAEUB01. The sequence continues at coordinate 1,130 of JALWJU010000104.1, forward strand.
CGCCCCGCTCTGGGCGCGCGCCGCTACGGTCGCCGCCGGCCCGGTGTTCAATTTCATCCTGTCGATTGCGATCTTCGCCGGCTTTGCCCTGTATCAGGGCGTCGCCACCGAACCGCTGCGCGTGGCCAGCCTGCCCCAGATGCCGGGGCTGGAGGACAGCCTGCAGCCCGGCGACGAGATCCTGGCGATCGAGGGAGTGCAGACCCCGCCCCTCGAAAGCTTTGCCGAATTCGTGGACCAGCTGCCCCGGAGAAGCCCGCTCGGCTATACCGTGCGCCGCGACGGCACCCGTCTCGAAGTCTCCGCCCCCCATCCCTATCCGCCCCTGGTGGGCGGGGTCTCGCCCGGCTCGGCGGCGATGGATGCCGGGCTCGAGGCGGGAGACGTGATCCTGTCCATCGACGGGCAGGAAGTCGCCACCTTCGAGCAGATGCGCGAGATCGTCGGTGCCAGCGAAGGCCGGGCCCTGGCGCTGAAAGTGTGGCGCGAGGGCGAGGTGCTGGA
>JALWJU010000105.1 GCA_026997055.1 Paracoccaceae bacterium
GCCTTCGCCATCGGGCTGGAACGAATCGTCGAAGGTCTCGGTGGGGTCGATCACCGTGTCTTCATCCACCGGGGCGTCGTAATCGTCCGGGTCGTCGTCGCCGGTATCCGGGTCGATCACCGTGCCCTCGTCCACCGGGGCGCCGTAATCGCCGGGATCGTCGTCGCCGGTATCGGGATCGAGGATATTGCCCGAGCCGGCGCCGAAGCCGGCGGCGTCTCCCTGCCCCTCGGCTCCCGGGTCATCTCCCGGACCCAGGCCATTGCCCAGATCCTCATCCTCCCCGCCGCCGAATATATCGGGCAGGAACACCACCGGCAGCAGGCTGACAAAGAGCAGGGCGAAGATCATGAGCGGCTCACGGGATACGCATTACGCGACCATGGTACCACCACCTCCGCGCGAGTCCAGATTTTGATCGCTAAATTTCTTATAAAATGCGCAAGTGGTTAACACATCCGTCCCCGGCGCCCGGAAAGCGCCCGGAAAGCGCCCGGACGGGCCAAAATAGCCCTTCCCTTCCTTCTCATTATCCCTTATATGCGCGCATCTGCCGGATTTTCCGGCCTTTCACGGCCCTTGCTGGACGACATCCCGGCCTGCGGCACAACCAGAGACCACCGAGACCCGAGACCACAAGGAGACCCCGATGTCGATTACCGCCGAAGAAAAGGCCCGCCTGATCAAGGAATACGCGACCCACGAGGGCGACACCGGCTCGCCCGAGGTGCAGGTCGCGATCCTGAGCTCGCGCATCGCCACCCTGACCGAGCATTTCAAGACCCACAAGAAGGACAACCACGGCCGCCGCGGTCTGCTGGCGCTGGTCGCCCGTCGCCGCAAGCTGCTCGATTATGTCCGCCGCAAGGACGAAGAGCGCTACCAGAGCCTGATCAAGCGCCTCGGCCTGCGTCGCTGAGCCGGCAGGGCGGCGCTGCCTGCCATGCGTGAAAACCCGCCTGCCTGCCGGGCGGGTTTTGTCGGCCGGAAGGCGCGGAAGCGACCATTCGGCTTGCATTTCCGACATTTGCCGCTAAGACACGCCGGACGAACCGTACCGGCCGGACGGGAGGCGACCACCGATGAACATGCTCGGCACCTTCATCAAGCCGATGCACCGCGAGGGCATCCGCTTCGTGGCGATCTTTGCCGGCCTTACGGTGGTGGCCTTCCTGCTGTGGGAGCCCCTGGGCTGGATCGGGCTCGGCCTCACCGTCTGGTGCTACTACTTCTTCCGCGACCCCAGGCGGGTGCCACCCGATGGGGCGGGGCTGATCGTCAGCCCGGCCGATGGGGTGGTGTCCGGCATCGGCCCGGCCCTGCCGCCGGCGGAGCTGGGCCTGTCGGAAGTGCCGCTCACGCGCATCAGCATCTTCATGAGCGTGTTCAACGTGCATGTGAACCGCGCCCCCATCGCCGGCGCGGTGGAGAAGGTCGCCTACCGGCCCGGCAAGTTCTTCAACGCATCTCTCGACAAGGCCAGCGAGGATAACGAGCGCAACGGGCTGATCCTGCGCATGGGCGATGGCCGGCGGCTGGGGGTCGTGCAGATCGCAGGCCTGGTGGCGCGGCGCATCGTCTGCTTCGTGGCCGAGGGCGACCGGCTGATGACCGGCGAGCGCTTCGGGCTGATCCGCTTCGGCTCGCGGCTCGATGTCTACCTGCCCGACGGGGTGGAGCCGGCCGTGCGCGAGGGCCAGACCATGATCGCCGGCGAGACGGTGCTGGCCCGGTTCGATCCGGCGGGCGCTCCGGCAAACGCTTCCGCCGCCGGAGCAGAGGCGCGCCAATGAGCCGGCTCAGCCTGCGCGGGCGCGATGTGTCGCTGGCGCAGATCCTGCCCAACCTGGTGACCATCGCCGCCATCTGCGCCGGGCTCACGGCGATCCGCTTCGGGTTGCAGGGGCAGTATGAAATGGCGGTGAAGCTGATTCTCGCCGCCGCCGTGCTGGATGCGCTGGACGGGCGCCTCGCCCGCCTGCTCGACGGCTGCAGCCCGATCGGCTCCGAGCTCGATTCGCTCGGCGATTTCCTGAATTTCGGCGTCGCCCCGGCGCTGGTGCTGTATTTCTGGGGCCACCAGGGCCTGCCCAGCGCCACCTGGCTGCCGGTGCTGGTCTATGCGGTCTGCGCGGTGCTGCGGCTTGCGCGCTTCAACGTCGCCGCGAAGGAAGGCGGCGAGGCGGCCGGAGACTACTTTACCGGCGTGCCGGCCCCGGCCGGTGCGCTGCTGGTGATGTTTCCGCTCTACATCTCCTTTGCCATCGCCGATGAGCCGGTCTTTCCGGCGCCGGTGATCGGCGCGCACATGGTGCTGGTCGGCCTGCTGATGATCTCCACCATCCCCACCCGTTCGTTCAAGTCCCTGCGCATCGCCCCGGGCCGGGTCAAGTTCGCCCTGCTGGGCTTTGCCGCGCTGGGCTCGGCGCTGCTGACCTATCCCTGGGCAGTGCTCGCGGCGCTGTGCATCGGCTATCTGGGCCTGGTCCTGCACGGGGTCGTCGCCGGCCCGGGGCAGGACCGGGCCGGGGGGTGAGCCTCTGCGTCAGCTTTCACCTGCGAAAGGATTTCATCCATGGATATCGACGCCGTCCGCCGCTCCTATGCCCGCTGGGCACGGATCTACGACCAGACCTTCGGCGCCCTCACCTCGGGCGCGCGCCGGCGCACGATCCGCCATGTCAATACCCGTCAGGGCAGGGTGCTGGAAGTCGGCGTCGGCACCGGCCTGGCGCTGCCGCTCTATGCGCCCCATCTGGAGGTGAGCGGGCTCGACTATTCCGAAGACATGCTGGCCCAGGCCCGGGCCAGAAAGGAGCGCCTCGGCCTCGACCATGTGCGCGAACTGCGCCAGATGGACGCGCGCGAACTGGACTTTCCCGATGCGAGCTTCGACACCGTGGTCGCCATGCATGTGATCTCGGTGGTGCCCGAGCCGGAGCGGGTCATGGCCGAGATGGTCCGGGTGCTCAGGCCCGGCGGGCAGATCGTGATGAGCAACCACTTCGCCCGCGACAGGGGATTTCTCGCCGCCCTGGAAAGGATCGCCGCTCCGCTGGAAAATCTGCTCGGCTGGCATTCCGACTTCCCGAAGGAAACGGTGCTCGACACGCCCGGCCTTACCCTCCTGCACGAGCAGACCCTGCCGCCGGTGGGCATGATGACGCTGCTGGTGCTGGAAAAGGAAAGGCAAGAGGAGGGGGGCTGACCGGGCAGCGGGAAGCAGGCCGCTCCGCAGCGGCCCGCCCCCGTCCGTCTGCCGGCAATCAGCGCAGCTTGTTGATCTTCAGCATCTTCATGATGGTCTTTTCGTACCAGGGCTCGCTGACGCCCTTCTTCACCTTGCGGATGAAGTATTTCTCGAAGCCCAGCTTGGCCCAGTGCACCCAGCGCCCGGACGAGTTCCAGTTCACGTTGCGCGGCGGGTTCTGCGGCATGGCCAGGAAGGCCAGCCCGCGGTCGCCGAAATCGGCGAGGCAGAAGGCGTTCCAGGTGGGCAGGTTGTTGGGCTCCTTGCCGTCGATCACCCGCGGCAGGTTGTGGGCGGTGGCGGTGACCATGCTTTCGATCATGAAGCCGGTCTTGGGCACGCCGGTAGGCACCGGGGTGGCGACCGGGGGCGCGATGGCGATGCACACGCCGATGGCGAAGATGTTCTGGTATTTCGGGTTGCGCTGGTATTCATCGACGATGACGAAGCCGCGCGGATTCACCAGCCCCTCGATGCCCATCAGCGCCGGGATGCCGCGGAAGGCGGGCAGCATCATGCAATAGCCGAAGTCGATTTCGTGCTTCTTCTTTTCGCTGCCGTCCTCGTCCACCTCGGTGGCAAACAGCTTGCCTTCCTCGAACCTGTCCACCTTGCAATTGGTATGCCACTTGATGTCGCGGTCGCGCATGGCGCTTTCGAGCATGCCCTTGGTGTCGCCCACGCCGCCCAGGCCCAGATGGCCGATATAGGGCTCGGAGGTGACGAAGGTCATCGGCACCTTGTGGCGGATGCCGCGCTTGCGCAGGTCGGTCTCGATGGTGAAGAGGTATTCGTAGGCCGGGCCGAAGCACGACGCGCCCTGGACCGCGCCCACCACGATGGGGCCGGGATTGGCGCAGAACTCCTCCCACTGATTGCCGGAAATCTCGGCATGCTCGATATGGCAGACGCTGTGCGTATGGGCATCGGGGCCGAAGCCCTCGATCTCGTCAAAGGCCAGGTCGGGGCCGGTGGCGATCACCAGGTAGTCGTATTCCACCACCTTGCCGCTGTCGAGCTCGATCCTGTTCTCGTCGGGCAGGAGCTTCCTGGCGCCGTCGCAGATGAACTCGATCCCGCGCCGCTTCATCACCGGGGCAAGCTCGACGATGATGTCCTTCTTCTTGCGCCAGCCGACGCCGGCCCAGGGGTTGGACGGGGTGAACTGGAAGTAGGGCTTGTTGGAGATGACGGTGATCTTGTCGCTGCGCGACAGGGTTTCCTTCAGCTCGTATGCCTGAATCGTCCCTCCCAGGCCCGCGCCCAGGACGACAACATGTGCCATTTTCATTCCTCCTCTGCGTAATGCTTAAGGGGCCTTGCCCCCAATGTCTTTTCTCCGCAGCAGGCCCGGTACCGGCATGAGTGGTTGTCGTCGGCGCGGCCCGTGCGCGGGTTCTGTCATACTAGCGAATCATTGCGAAAAACAAAGCGATTCGCCTGCAGAATATTGAATATGAAAAAAGACGCGCCATTCTCCACCGAGAACGACGCGGTATCGGCGCTCCGTTTGCGCCCGCCCGCTCCTTTCCACCACCCGCTTTCCACCACCCGCCGCGCCTGTGGCAGCCGCGTGATGGCGGGTGATGGCGGGATGCGAGGGCGAGAAGCATCCGGGCGCAGATCCACAAGTCCCGCGCCCGAGCGGTACGGGCGCTGCATCTCGGGGACTTCCCCCGGCAGGGGCCGCCGGCCCGGCGGTCCCCTTGATATTTCACCCATCAGGGGGCTGCGGGCGCGGGGTCCGGGATCGCCGGGGCCTGGCCTACTTCTTCTTCCCGGCCTCTTCGCTCGTGCCCTCGATCACCTCGCCCTTGACTTCGCTGGCCCGGGTGATCTCGATCCTGCGCGGCTTGAGCGCCTCGGGCACTTCGCGGATCAGGTCGATGTGCAGCATCCCGTTCTCATGAACGGCGCCGGTCACGCGCACATGTTCGGCCAGATGGAAGCGGCGCTCGAAGGCGCGGGTGGCAATCCCCTGGTGCAGATAGGTGCGCTTGACCTCATCGGGCTTCTTGCGGGCCGAGACGATCAGGGCGTTTTCACGCACTTCCACGGAAAGCTCGTCTTCGGAAAAGCCGGCCACGGCGATCGAGATGCGCCAGGAATCCTCCCCGGTCTTCTCGATATTGTAGGGCGGGTAGCTTTCCCGGCCGGTCTCGGTCTTGGTAAGACGATCCATCAGTTCGGCGATCTGGTCGAAGCCGACGCTGGCACGAAACAGCGGGGAAAGGTCAAAGTTGCGCATGATTCAGTCCTCCTTCATTGAGCGACATTTCTGAGCGACACTACCGACCCTCCCGTCGGGGCAGGGTCAGTGAGGTCTTCGGGCCCGTTTGCGGCACCCGAAACAACAGATAGGCGGGATTTCCGTCGGTTCAAGAGGTGCGGGGGCGCCGGAATGGCGCCGAAGCCGCCTTTCGATGCGTGCTCCATGCAGCGCGCCCGAGCGCTCCTGCGATGCACGGCGCGGCGACGCACGACGCCACGACGCAAAGAGCCGGCGCATGACGGAATGCGGCTTGCCTTTGCGGAGAATTGGTAATATTTTCTTACCAAATCCGCCGCCAAGCCCCGCAACCCCGCATATGAGGGAATCCCGCCATGTACATGCCTCCCGCCGATCCGGCCATTCTGGCGCGCAAGGCCCAGATCATCGCCCGCTTGCGCGAGGTCCTGCCGGAGGATGCGGTGATCGACGATGGCGCGGCCATTCGCGCCTATGAATGCGACGGGCTGGCCGCCTATCGCTGCCCGCCGCTCTGCGTGGCGCTGCCGGGCTCCACCGAAGAGGTGGCCGAAGTGATGCGCATCTGCCACGCGGAGGGCGTGGCGGTGGTGCCGCGCGGGGCGGGCACTTCGCTTGCCGGCGGCGCGCTTCCGAGCGAAGACGCGGTGGTGCTCGGGGTTTCGCGCCTGACCCGGGTGCTGGAAACGGACTACGACAACCGCTTCATAAGGGTCGAGGCCGGGCGCACCAATCTCTCCGTCACCGGCGCGGTGGAGGCGGAGGGCTTCTTCTACGCGCCCGACCCCTCAAGCCAGCTTGCCTGCGCCATTGCCGGCAATATCGCGATGAATTCCGGCGGCGCACACTGCCTCAAATACGGCGTCACCACCAATAACCTCCTGGGGGTCACGATGGTCATGGCCGATGGCGAGGTGGTCGAGATCGGCGGGCCGTGGTCGGATGCGGGCGGGCTCGACCTCCTGGCGCTGATCTGCGGCTCCGAGGGCCAGCTGGGCATCGTCACCGAGGCGACTCTGCGCATCCTGCCCAAACCCGAGGGCGCGCGGCCGGTGCTGATCGGCTTTGACAGTCCCGAAGTGGCCGGGGCCTGCGTCAGCGACATCATCCGCTCGGGCCTTCTGCCGGTGGCGATCGAATACATGGACCGGCTCTGCATCCGCGCCAGCGAGGCGCACGCCCATTCGGGCTATCCCGACTGCGAGGCGATGCTGATCATCGAGGTCGAGGGCAGCGAAGCCGAGATCGACGCGCAGATGGCGCGGATCAAGGAGATCGCCCGGCGCCACGATCCGGTGGAGCTGCGCGAGAGTCGGTCAGAGGAGGAAAGCGCGCGCATCTGGCTCGGGCGCAAGTCGGCCTTTGGCGCCATTGGCCGGATCAACGATTACATGTGCCTCGATGGCACCATCCCGGTCAGCGAACTGCCCCATGTGCTGGGCCGGATCGGCGAGATGGCCGCCGATTACGGGCTGCAGGTGGGCAATGTGTTTCATGCCGGCGACGGCAACATGCACCCGCTGATCCTCTATGATGCCAACAAGCCCGGCGACCTGGAGAAGTGCGAGGCGCTCGGGGCCGATATCCTGAAGCTCTGCGTCGAGGTCGGCGGCTGCCTGACCGGCGAGCACGGGGTGGGGGTGGAGAAGCGCGAACTTATGGGCGCGCAGTTTTCCGATGCCGATCTGGAGGCGCAGATGCGCATGAAGGATGTGTTCGACCCCGCCTGGCGGCTGAACCCGACCAAGGTCTTTCCGCTGGAGGCATCCGCCGCGCGGCGAGGGGAGTAAGGGGCTTCGCCCTTCGCCCGTGCCGGGCGCAGCCCAGGATATTCGAGGATCGATGATGAAAGCAGAGACAGAGGCGGAACTGGCCGAGGCCCTGGCCGGAGCGGATGGCCCCCTGCGGGTAATGGGCGGGGGCACGCGCGATGTGGGCCGGCCGGTGGCGGGCGCGCCGCTCGAAGTGGGGATCCGGGGCGCGCGGCTCTATGAGCCCGGCGCGCTGACCCTGGTGGTGGGGGCGGGCACGCCGCTCGCGGAGGTCGAGGCGCTGCTGGCGGG